>JAIRZS010000173.1 GCA_031267115.1 Treponema sp. | reverse complement strand
AAATATCCGGAGAATTTTTCATTCCATTCTTCTTCAGAAAGCGTTTTTATTATACCATTCATTTGGTGATTCACTTTCATATTATATTTTGCCAAAAGTTCAAAAGTATTTTTATCCATATTTATCCTCCAATATCGTAAACTTTATCATCAATAATTTATTTTGTCAATACGGTAGGCAGGCAGTATAAGGGGGGGCCTGTTACCGGGCGGGCGATGGCAGGCTACCGCGGCCCCTGTCCGTCCCCCCTACGGCCGGGCCAAGGTCCCGGCCTACCCCCCAAAAAGGTGCCAGGCACCAAATTTATGGATATTTTTTTATCGAGAAAAACGGTGCCTGGCACCTTTCGGTGGCAGTAAAACAAAAAGCCGCCCGGCTTGCTTCCCGGACGGCCCTCCCTTCATTCAAAAGCAAGGGTCAGACCCCACTCCTTCACTCAAAAGGGAGGTCTGACCCCGCCCCAGTAAACGCAAAGGTGCCAGGTACCAAATTTCTGGATAAATTTTTATCTTAAAAAACGGTGCCTGGCACTAAACTTCTTTTCCTTCTTCGACTTTTTCGACTTCGCGGTAAAATTTCCGTATACTGTACCCGGCGCCAACCTGCAGCGTAAATTTTTACAAAATACAGGGGTAATATTGCATAAAAATCCAGTTTTTTGTATATTGGGAGGAATTCCCAATACGCGGGCTGCAAGATCCGGAATTCGGGCTGCGGCGGGGAAGGGAGGAGCTTGGTATGGGTGAGCGCGAGGAGGGGGCCGGGCAGGGCCCCCAGGGTCTTTACAGAAGGGAAAACGAGCGCGATTCCTGCGGCATCGGGTTTGTCGCGGATATAAGAGGGCGGAAGTCGCATGAAATTCTGAAACGGGGCCTTGAGGTCCTGGAAAGGATGGAACACCGGGGGGCGGAAAGCGCGGATAACAAGACCGGCGACGGCTCGGGCGTGCTTATGCAGATTCCCCACGCTTTCTATAAAAAACAGATACCGGGCCTTCCCGATCCGGGCCTCTACGGGACGGGCCTTTTCTTTATCCCCAGGCCGGAGAAAGGGGATTTTTTCCCGCTTATAAAAAAACACGTTGAAGATACCGCCCTGTATATGGGGCTTAAGGTTTTCGCCTGGCGCGATGTCCCCACGGATAACCGGGATATCGGCCTTATCGCGGCTTCCGCGGAACCGGCGGTAAAGCAGCTTGTCCTGGTTCCGGAGCAGGGCGGAAACGCCGCCGCCGGGCTTGGCATTGAGATGCGCCTCTATATCTTTCGGAAAAGACTTGAAAAGGCCCTGCTCCGGGACGAAACCCTGAAACAGGCCGGGGCCAAAACCTATTTCGCCTCGCTTTCGAGCAGGACCGTCGTGTACAAGGGTATGCTGATGCCCAAGCAGCTCAAGGACTACTACCCCGAGCTTAAGGACGAGTCGCTTGAAACCGCGGTGGCGCAGATTCATTCCCGCTTTTCCACAAATACCTTTCCCGACTGGCCCCTGGCCCAGCCCTTCCGCCTGGTTTCCCACAACGGCGAGATCAATACTATCAAGGGCAACCGCTTTTGGATGGCCGCCCGGGAGGCGCTTTTTGCCCACGATGAACTGGGGCCTTTTCTAGCCGATATATGCCCGGTAATTGAGCCGGACCGCAGCGATTCCGCCAGTTTCGACAATGCCCTGGAGCTTCTGGTAATGGCCGGTCGCAGCCTGCCCCAGGCCCTGATGATGCTCATCCCCGAATCGTGGAACGACCGGAACCCCATCCCCGGCGAACTCAAGGCCTTTTACGAGTACAGCGCCTGTATGATGGAACCCTGGGACGGCCCGGCTTCGATGGTGTTCTGCGATGGGCGCTATGTGGGCGGAACCCTGGACCGGAACGGGCTGCGCCCCTCCCGGTATACGATCACCAGGGACCAGCTTATTGTAATGGGTTCGGAAACCGGCGTTCAGGATTTCAGGCCGGACGAAGTTGAATTCAAGGGCAGGCTGCTTCCGGGAAAGCTGCTCCTGGTGGATTTGGAAGAAGGCCGGATCATCCCGGATGACGAAGTAAAGCGGGAAGTGGTCCGGATGCGGCCTTACGGCGAATGGGTGTCGAAGAATGTAGTGACCCTGGATCAGGGGTATGGCGAAGACGGGGCCGCCAGAGTTCCGCCCTTGCCGCCGGCCATGCCGGCGCGGGAGGCCCTCTTTATGGAAAGGGCCGCCGGTTATACGCGCGAGGACCGGGAGAAGCTTCTTCTCCCCATGGCCGAATACGGCCAGGAGCCGACAAGGTCCATGGGGACCGATACTCCTCTGGCCGTCTTCTCTGAAAAAAGCCAGCGGGTCTATGCCTACTTTAAACAGTTGTTCGCCCAGGTTACGAATCCTCCCATTGATTCCATCCGCGAAGACCTGGTAATGACTCTGACAAGTTTTGTCGGCCCCCAGCTTAACCTTCTGGAAGAGACCGGGGACCACTGCCGCAGGATAAAGCTTGTTTCCCCTATCCTCGCGGAGAAAGAGTTTGACCGGCTTAAGGCTGTTCCGGGGTTTGAAAACAGAACGCTGGACGCGAGTTTCCCGGTTGGGGAGGAAAGCCTGGAGGCCGCCCTGGACCGGCTCGTTTCCGAAGCGGTAAGGGCAGCCGGGGACGGGGCCTCGCTTGTTGTTTTGTCGGACCGGGCGGCTCTGTCCCCCGAAGCGGGACGCTGCGCGGTCCCTGCCCTGCTTGCCGCCGGCGCGGTTCACCATGGCCTTATAGGGGCGGGCCTCAGAATGAAAGCTTCCATTGTAGTTGAAACTTCCGAACCCCGCGAGATCATGCACTACGCCCTGCTTTTCGGATACGGGGCCGACCTTGTCGTGCCTTACGGGGCCTTTTATTCCATTGCCCTGATCTGCGGCGGTTATGACGGGAAGCGGCTCAGGTCTTACGCCGAGGCGGAGGCCCAGTACATTAAGGGGCTTCAGAAGGCCATGCTCAAAGTGATCTCCAAGATGGGGACCAGCACCCTGCGCTCCTACCGGGGGGCGCAGATATTCGAAGCCGTCGGCCTTGGGGAAGAAGTAATTGAAAAGTGTTTCCGGGGGACTGTAAGCAGGATAGGCGGGGCGGGTTTCGCGGAACTGGAGGCGGAGGCGGTATCGCGTTACCGGGAGGCGCTTGCCGCCTGGGAAAAATCCCCTGACGAGCCGGCTCTCCCGGATTCCCTCCTGGCCGACGACGGCCAGTACCGGTGGCGCAGGTACGGCGAAAAACACGCCTGGAATCCGGAGACCGTCTATCTGCTCCAGTGGGCCGCCCATACAGGGGATTATGCAAAATTCAAACAGTTTACCGCTTTGGCGGACAAGCTGAACCAAAGCCCCCACGTAATCCGGGGACTTCTGGATTTTGTGGCGCCGGGTTCGGTTAAAGGAGGGCCTTTAGGCCCAGTCCCCCTTGAGGAAGTCGAGCCGGCTGAAGCTATTATGACGCGTTTTACCACCGGCGCCATGTCCCTGGGTTCCCTTTCCAAAGAAGCCCACGAAACCATTGCCCGGACCATGAACGCCATAGGGAGCCGTTCCAATTCCGGCGAGGGAGGGGAACCTTCCGAGCGTTTTGAAAAACACGCGGACGGGTCCTGGCTGAGGAGCGCCGTCAAGCAGGTGGCCTCGGCGCGTTTCGGCGTTACCAGCGAGTACCTGGCAAACGCTGCGGAACTCCAGATCAAGATAGCCCAGGGCGCAAAACCCGGCGAGGGCGGCCAGCTTCCGGGGCATAAGGTTGACGGCATAATCGCCCGGACCCGGCACTCAACGCCGGGCGTTACCCTGATAAGCCCGCCGCCCCACCACGACATCTACTCAATCGAGGACCTTGCGGAACTTATCTTTGATTTGAAGAACGCCAACCCCCGGGCCAGGATCAGCGTCAAGCTGGTGTCGGAAGACGGGGTAGGCACTATCGCCGCGGGAGTCGCCAAGGCCCATGCGGACAATATCCTGATTTCGGGTTACGACGGCGGGACCGGGGCAAGCCCCCAGTCCAGCATACGCCACGCGGGTCTGCCCTGGGAACTCGGCATCTCCGAGACCCACCAGGTGCTGGTGAGGAACGGGCTGCGGGGCCGGGTCCGCCTTATGACCGACGGGCAGCTTAAGACGGGCCGGGACATCGTAATAGCCGGAATGCTCGGCGCGGAGGAATTCGCCTTTGGGACCGCGGTCCTTATAGTCCTTGGCTGTGTGATGATGAGGAAATGCCATGAAAATACCTGCCCCATGGGAGTAGCGACCCAGGACCCGGAACTGCGGAAGCGTTTCAGGGGGAAGAGCGAGCATCTGGTCAGTTTCTTCCGCTTTCTTGCCGAAGAAACCCGGGAAATTATGGCCTCCCTCGGTTTCCGCAAATTTGACGAACTTGTAGGCCATAGCGAATGCCTTGTAGAGAGGAAAATTCCGGGCGCGGCTTCCGGGATTTCCGGGATTTCCGGAATCGATGTTACGGATGGCCGGAGCGTAAAGGCCGCCAAAGTCGCGGGCGTGGACCTTTCCCGCATCCTCGAAAGGCAGGAGGGCAAGGAGGGCATTCCGGGCGGGGACGCCCTGTACTGTACCCAGGCCCAGGTCCACAAGATCGCCGATGTACTGGACCTGAAACTTATCGAAAAATGTTTTGCCGCCCTGGAAAAGAAGGTGCCTACTACCCTGGAATTCCCGATCAAAAACACGGACCGCGCCGTGGGGACCATGCTTTCCTATGAAGTAAGCAGGCGGCTGGGCGCCCGCGGCCTGCCCGAAAATTTTATCACGGTAGATTTTTCCGGTTCCGCGGGGCAGAGTTTCGGCGCTTTCCTGGCCCGGGGAATAACCTTCCGGCTTGCCGGGGACAGTAACGATTATCTGGGCAAGGGCCTTTCCGGCGGCCGCATTGTTGTATTTCCCCCGGAAGGCTCGACCTTTAAAACCTACGAAAATATCATCATCGGGAATACGGTGCTTTACGGCGCTACTTCCGGGAACCTCTACGCCGCCGGAGTTGCGGGCGAGCGTTTCTGCGTGCGCAATTCCGGGGCCGTCGCCGTTGTGGAAGGGACCGGCGACCACTGCGCCGAATACATGACCGGCGGCCGGGTGATCGTCCTGGGAAAGGTTGGCCGTAATTTCGCGGCGGGCATGTCCGGGGGCGTAGCCTATGTGCTGGATGCCGAGGGCAGTTTCAGGTATTTCCTCAACCCCGGCATGGTTGAGCTTTCCGGCCTTGACACCGAAGAAGACGAGATTTTTGTCAAGGAAGAGATCGGGCAGCATATCTACTGGACCGGTTCCGCCTATGCCCGGGGCATACTCTACGGCTGGGAAGACTACAGGACCAAATTTGTCAAAGTGCTGCCGGTTGAGTACAAGAAGGCCCTTCAGGAGATGAAGCTCAGGGAACTGGACCGCAAGCTCTACGACATCCGCCTGCGGGAGGATATTGCCGAGCGGGTATAAGATGCAAACACCCCGTGTTTTTATGCTATTCTTAACCCGCAATCCGGAGAATGATTATATTGTGTCGCGAAGATTTACCACGAAGTCAAATAAGTCAAATAAGTGGAAGTAAGGAAGAATTGATCTGCAATTTGGGGAGTAATTATTTTATAGAGGATACCGCAAAGAAGTCGAAGAAAGAGGTCAAAGAAAGGACCTGAGAGCAAAAGCTTTTTCGACTTTGCGGTTGAAAATTCTACGGGTCAAGTTTAGGGTTTTATGCGGGGGGTAGCCGGAGACCCCGGACCCGGCTGGAGGCCGGGGAGGAGGCTCCGGCGCAGGGGGGCTGGACGGCGGCCTGTTGCGCAGCGCCCGCCGCCCGGTAACAGGCCCCCCCCTTGAGTATTTTAGATGAGGACAAAACCGGGCGGACCCGGACATTACAGGACAAGGAGCCGGAATATGGGTGATCCGAGGGGATTTTTAAAGGTAAGGCGCAAGACTTCGGGCTATAGGCCTGTTGAGGAACGGATAAACGACTATAGCGAGGTGGAAAGCCGGCTCTCCGACGCGGACAGGCGGGAACAGGCTTCCCGGTGTATGGACTGCGGGGTGCCTTTTTGCCACTGGTCCTGCCCTGTTTCCAATGTTATGCCTGACTGGCAGGACAAGCTTTTCAGGGGCGACTGGGAGGGGGCCTGGGCTTTGCTTGAGGACCGTAACCCTTTTCCGGAATTCACGGGCCGGGTATGCCCCGCCCTGTGCGAGGCTTCCTGCGTGCTGGGCGTTAATGACGAACCGGTCACCATACGGCAAAACGAACTCGCGGTTATCGAGAAGGCTTTTGATCTGGGCCTGGTCAGGCCGCGGCCTCCGAAAAAACGGAACGGTAAAAAAGTCGCCATAGTCGGCGCGGGGCCGGCCGGTCTTTCCGCCGCGTATTTTCTTAACCGATCGGGTTTTTCCGTTACTGTCTACGAGGGCGATCGCAGCGCCGGCGGTTATCTCCGTTACGGCATTCCGGACTTTAAGCTGGACAAGAATTTTATCGACCGCCGTATAAAACTGATGGAAGCGGAAGGCGTGGTGTTTAGGACCGCCACCCGCGTGGGCAGGGCCCGTTACGCATTCGGTACCCTGGGCCGGGACAGCGGATTCGCCGATCCAAAGGAACTGGAAAGCTCCTTCGATCTTATCCTGCTTACCATAGGGGCCAGGGAACCCCGCGATATGAAAATTCCGGGCCGGGAGCTTTCCGGCATCGTGCAGGCCCTTGATTATCTTTCCCTTCAGAACCGGTCCCTGAGCCGTGAAGCGGGCGATTCGGACTTTTTTTCAAACGGCGGTATGGAGCCGATAACCGCTTTCGGGAAACGCGTCGTGGTCATAGGCGGCGGCGACACTGGCGCGGACTGCGTCGGGACCGCCAACCGCCAGGGGGCCGCCAAAGTTACCCAAATTGAGGTTATGCCCAAGCCCCCGGAACACCGGCCGGATTCGGCCCCCTGGCCCCTCTGGCCTACGGTACTCAAAACATCAAGCTCCCACCAGGAGGGCTGCGATCGCCTGTGGTCCGTCAACACCCGTTCCTTTGAAGGCCGGAGTAAAATCGAAACCCTCAAGTGCGTCAAGGTAGAATGGGTCCCCAAGGACGGCCGCCCGGCTATGCAGGAAGTTCCCGGAAGCGAATTCGACATTGAAGCGGATCTTGTACTTCTGGCTATGGGTTTTGTCCATGTAGTCCAGGACGGCGTAGTGGCGGATTTCGGCCTTGACACCGACGAGCGCGGCAACATCCGCACCCGCGGCAGTTTCCACACCAACAACCCGAAAGTCTGGGCCGCGGGCGACTCCAGGAACGGCGCCAGCCTCGTAGTCCGCGCCATCGCCGACGGCCGCGATGCCGCGGAAGCGATCGGGAGGGCGCTGTAAACGGCAGCCGCCTGGATTGGAAGGCGGGGCCATACCGGCAGCAAGGGCTTATCCGTAACCAAGGCGGGTGCGGCAAGAAAAAAAGTAAATACAGAAGCCCTGAAATATAGCCGGCGATATATTGACATTTTTTTTGTTTCAGTGTTAAATGTTTTTGGTTGGGCCACCTTAGCTCAGTTGGTAGAGCAAAGGACTGAAAATCCTTGTGTCTAGAGTTCGATTCTCTGAGGTGGCAGAAAAAACGTTCGTATATCTGACGTTTTTTCCTTATAAAATAATACGTGCAAAGCGTCGTTTTCTGAGTTTTTGGAGGGTTGTATGGCTTAATAATTTCCTATAATTTCACTATGAATATCGAAAAAACGGGGATTTTGCCTTTTTTTTTGATTTTGATGTGCTATAATGAGAAAGATAGGAATAGGAGGCCGAAATTAATGAGAAAGCTCGTATTGATTACTGGATTGCTGAGTGTCATTCTTGTACCTTGTTTTGCCCAGCAGCCTCAGGTTAAGATACCCAAAGTAGAAGAGGGAAACGCGTTCCTTTACGATACGGATGAAACGGGGTACTATATTTCCCATCCCACCTACCCGTTTGGTACGCAGGTTGTTGTGACTAACCTTGATACCAATCCCCCCAGGCAACTCCAAATGCAGGTCGGCGGGCGTATAGAGCAGAATCCCGACTGGCTGGCGGCTATTTCTTCAACCGCCGTGAGTCCTCTGGGGATAGACGCCGTCAAAGGGTACGCAAGGGTGCGGATTGCCGAGGTCCCCAAGCTGACCCAGCGCAAGGCTATGCGGGCCACGGTGCGCAAGTTTTCCCAGATGGGGCTGGCGATTGGCCGGAGGGACGGGACCGATATGACCGCCGCCCACCCCTCGCTTTCCGTAGGGACGAAGATCAGGGTGACCAATCCGAGGACCGGCCAGAGCGTGATAGCGACCGTTACCGCCCGGATCAGGGCTTCCCAGACCCGTATTCTTGAATTGTCCCGGGCCGCCGCCCAGCTTGTCGGCGTGAACCGGTCCACGGAAGTAAGGATAGAGTCGGTAGATCAGTAAAAAACAGCGGGTTAGGCTGTTTGGCAAACCCTGTTGGCTGCCGTCGGGCTAAAGCCCGCCAGGCCCTGCAATTTCCCGCCGGCGTACCTTCTGTTCGGCGGCTATGGAATTGCGCTTTTTTAAGGAATTTGTCCGGGAACTGAAGTTTCCGGACAATTCTATTGTATATGAGCTTGTTCCAAAACCCGCTTGGGTTTGTATTATAAAAAATATTGTAACTATTCAGTCTACACCCGCCAATAATTGCCAAGCGGGGGTAGCTCGGAAAAAATGATAGTTTTTTTCGAGCGGAGGGGGTCCAGACCCCCTCGTTCAACCGGATATGGCAAAAAGTCTTGTCAAGACTTTTTGCGGAACGGGGGCTTTAGCCCCCCGACTGATTATAGTTATAAAATGTAAAAAAAACAGTGCCGGTAAAAAATGGAGGCGTTTTTAAAATACCGGAATTTGAGAACGCCCCGGGAGTCTTATAAAAAGAGGAGTATCTTTATGAAAAAAGTTAGGCTTTTGGTTTTTTTCGCGCTTTTGGCGATACCTGTTCTTTCCGTTTCCGCCCAGCGGAACCGGGAACTCTACATTTATACTTTTGAAGAAATGTTCCCCCAGGAAATTCTGGACGGTTTTACCAGGGCGACCGGTATCAGGGTAGTAATGGAAACTTTCGTGTATAACGAAGACATGCTCGTGGAACTGGAAGTGAAAGAGGGGGGGTATTACGA
>JAIRZS010000155.1 GCA_031267115.1 Treponema sp. | reverse complement strand
GCGCCGCAGTTTTTCAGCCCGTTAAGCCGCCCGCTGTCGGCTGCCAGCGGCGAACCCGCGCGGATCACTACCTCCCCCCCCTCCACGGGTACATGCAGATACACAAGGCAGGTGCCGGGGTTGTCCAGGAGATAGTCCCTTAGAGGGTACAGGGCCTCCTTCTGTTTCGCCGCTTCGAGGATAAGGCGTATATGCACTTCCCGCACCGCCGCGACGGAGGCCGCCGGAAAAACGCGGTCTATTGCGGCGGAGGCCGCCGGTTCCGCCGAAGAAACGCCCGCCGCTCCGGGGGCCGCTGCGGCAACTGCCGGGGGTTCGTCCTGCGCCGCCATTTTAGCGGCTTTCTTTTTAAGCCTGTCCGTTTCAAGCAGGGAGCCGACCCGGAAACCGGGCTTGTCCCGCTTCAGGTCAAGCTTTCCCTTCAGGGCGGCAATCGCGCCAACGGCAATCTTGTCTTTGCAGTTTTCCCAGGTCTTTGAAAAAAACACTAAATCTATTTCCCCCCGGTAATCCGCCAGGGTGCCGAACGCCATTTCCTTGCCGTTTTTGTCGTTGAAGGGCCGCAGCCCCGCGACAGTGCCGATCAGGGTATATTCGTCTTCTTTGGCGTTTTTCAGGTTTGAGAGATCCAGTTTGACAAACTGTTCCCACGCCTCCTTTAGTTCTTCCATAGGGCTTACCGTCAGGCAGAAACCCTCCAGATCGTTTTTCCGGTCAAGCCGCCGCTGTTCCAGCACGGAACTCACCACAAGGCTCGGCGTCCCCCGCCTGAGATCGAGCCGCCCCTTAACCGCGATCCGGTCGCCCTCGGCAATAATGTCCCGGCATTCTTCCCAGGTTTTTTCAAAAAACACCATGTCAATTTCGCCCCGGTAATCCTGAAGCGATGCAAAGGCCATAGTTTTGCCGTTTTTGTTGGTGTGGGGCTTAAGTGTTTTAAGAATACCGATAAGGGTATAGTCCCCGGCCCCGGCCTTCTCGCTGTCCGAAAGATCAATCCTGACGTATTTTTCCCACGCCTCCCGGTAGTCGTCAAGGGGATGCCCCGAAATATAAAAGCCCAGGAGCAGTTTTTCGATATTGAGCTTTTCCATCCGGTCCATGGGGGGGAAGCTCTGGAATTCAAAATCAGGGTATTCCTGTTCCTTGCCGTCGTCAAAAAGGCTGGACTGGCCGAACATTTTGTCGTCTTTCTTGTTCTGGGCGTATTCCGCCGCCGCTTCCAGATTCCCCAGGAGCGTCGCCCGGTCAACGGCAAAACAATCGAAAGCCCCGGACTGGACAAGCAGTTCAACCACTTTCTTTCCCACAACATTTTCCCGCTTTTCCCCGTCCGCGCCGGCCCTGCCCTCGGCCTTGCCGGTCGCTTTCATATTGACCCGGTCAAGAAAGTCCATAAAATTTTTGTAAGGGCCGCCTTCCTTTCTGCAGCGGATAATCTCTTCCGCGGGGCCGTCGCCGATACCCTTGATAGCCTTGAGGCCGTAAACAATACGGCCGTCCACAACGGTAAAAAGCCGGCCCGAACGGTTTACATCCGGCGGGTCAATGGGGATGCCCATTTTCCGGGCGACTTCGATATACTCGGGAAGTTTTTCCTTGTCGGCGCTGCCAATTTCGTTGGAAAGGTTGGCGGCCATAAACTCGGCGGGGAAATTCGCCTTAAGATAGGCGGTGCGGAACGAAAGCAGGGAATAGGCCGCGGCATGACTCTTGTTAAAACCGTAGTCGGCAAAGGGAACGAGTATATCGTAAATCTCGCCCGCCTTTTCCCGTGAATACCCCTGCTTCAGCGCGCCTTCAAGAAACGGCCCCTTTTCCGCGTCGATAATTTCCTTCTTCTTTTTTCCCATAGCGCGGCGGAGCAAATCGGCCTGCCCCATGCTGTACCCGGCGATAATCCGGGCCACCTGCATAACCTGTTCCTGGTATACAATAACCCCGTAGGTTTCCCTCAGTATATCTTCCAGGGAGGGATCGGGGTATTTGATAAAACGGGGGTTCCATTTGGATTCGATAAACTGGGGAATAAACTGAATCGGCCCCGGACGCCCAAGGCTCGTAAGGGCGGTAAGCTCGTCAATACTGGCGGGTTTCGCCCGGCGCAGTATATCCTTCCACCAGCTTTTTTCAAACTGGAACACCCCTTCGTTCTGTTCTTCCGCGAGCATGGCAAAAGTCGCGGGGTCGTGCTCGTCAACATTGTTTATATCAAAGCCCGCGTATTCCCCGCCCCGGCTGCAGATAATATCAACAGTGTTTTTGATAAGGTCCAGAGTCTTAAGTCCCAAAAAGTCCATCTTTACAAGGCCGCAGTTTTCCAGATGGCCCATAGTATACTGGGTAGCCACAATCCCCGTCCTCGGGTCGCGGTAGAGCGGCACATAGCTGTCCAGCGAGGATTTGCCTATCACCACCCCCGCCGCGTGGATACTGGAATGCCGTTTAAGGCCCTCCAGTTTACGGGCCAGCGTAAAAAGCTCGCCGTACCGGGGATCCGCCTCCGTTTCGGCAAGCTTCGGCTCATCCCTAAAGGCCTTCTCCAGCGTTATCTTCGGGTCCTTGGGGATAAGCTTGGTGATCATCTCGGATTCGCCGATGCTGATATTCAGAACCCGCGCCACATCCTTGATCACCTGCTTGGCCCCCAAAGTGCCAAAGGTAATAATCTGCCCCACCCGTTCCTTGCCGTACTTTTCCGTCACGTACTGGAGCACCTCCTCGCGGCGTTCATTGCAGAAGTCAACGTCAAAGTCGGGCATGGAAATACGCTCCGGGTTGAGGAAGCGCTCGAACAACAAGCCGTATTTAAGGGGATCAATATCGGTAATCCTGAGCGCGTACGCCACAATGGAACCCGCGCCCGATCCGCGCCCCGGCCCCACGGAAATATCCCGGTTTTTCGCCCAGTTGATAAAGTCCGCCACGATAAGGAAGTAGCCGGTAAAACCCATCTTGATAATCACATCAAGCTCGTATTCGGCCTGCTTTTTCACCCGCTCGTCCAGCTCTTTGTAACGCCCCGAAAGCCCCTCCATAGCCAGGTGCCGCAGGTACTGGTCCGCATCGGAAAAGCCCGGGGGCATTTCAAAATCCGGCAGATATTTGGGCAGTTCCTTAATATTGATCTTCGGCACATCCGAGAAACAGCGCCCGGCAATCTTGACTGTATTAGCCACAGCTTCCGGGTATTCCGGAAAAAGCGCGGCCATTTCGTCGCCGGTTTTAAAGTAAAACTGATCCCCGTAGTATTTTTTCCGTTTTTCCTCGGTACGCAGTTTTCCCGTCCCGATGCAGAGCAGGACATCGTGGGCCGGCGCGTCGTCCCGGTCAAGGTAGTGGACATCGTTGGTCGCCGCAAGCGGGATGCCCGTCCTGGCCGAAATCCCGGCAATAACCTTGTCAATATCACGCTGGGAAAGCCCCGTGCCCTTAAGCCTCCCCGCCGGGATGCCGTGGTCCTGGATTTCCAAGTAGAAATTCCCTTCCCCAAAAAGGTCCCGGTAACGCAGGGCCTTCGCCTCCGCCTCGCCGTCAAGCCCCGCCTGAATCAGGCGCGGAATCTCCCCGGAAACGCAGGCGGAAAGGGCGATAAGCCCCCCGTGGTATTGGGCCAGCAGTTCCTCGTCAACGCGGGGCCGGTAGTAAAAACCCTCCGTATAGGCGCGGGAGCAGAGCTTCACCAGATTAAAGTAGCCCTCCCGGTTTTCCGCCAGCAGAATCAAATGGTAGTATTTGTTGTCGTTTTCAGACCCCTGCTTGTCAAGGCGCGATCCGGGGGCCACGTAGACCTCGCAGCCGATAATAGGCTTGATAGGGTTCTTCCGTTCTTCGTGCTTTTCGTTCTCCCGGCAGGCCGCGATAAATTCCATAGCCCCGAACATATTGCCGTGGTCGGTCAGGGCCAGGGCCTTCATCCCCAGTTCCTCCGCCCGGTCGCAGAGGCTCATCACCGAAACCGCGGCATCCTGAAGTGAAAAATCCGAGTGGACGTGAAGGTGGACAAATTCCGTCATAACTCCGCCAGTCTACCCTTTTTTGCAGGATCTTTCCATACCCAATCTCCCCTGCCGCGTTTTCATATTCCAGTCCGGAATTTGGGCGCATCCGGCCGTCCCGGCCGGACCGGGCTTTACGCTTGTATCTTTTTTGCCTCCGGCAAAAAAGGATACCGCTTCAATCCCTTGCGCGTGTTAAAATCCGCCATCCATGGCGGATTTTAACATCGGAGTTTTGCTTTGCAAAACTCCATCCTGTCCGTCAAAGACG
>JAIRZS010000128.1 GCA_031267115.1 Treponema sp. | reverse complement strand
AGGGCGCGGTGAAAGTCCAGCCAGGGGCCGTTGATGCCGTTCCTTTCGGCGGAACGGATAAGCCGGGCGCTCTCCCCGTACTGTTTCTGAAAATCAAAGTAATAACAGGCCCAGCGGTACAGAATAACGGCTCCGGGGCCGCCGCCGGCCGGCTTCTCCGTCTGGACATGGTGGCGGTTGAGCAGGAGCCATGTTTCGGGGATCATTTTTTCCACCGGCCATTCTTCCCTGCGGCGTTTCAGCAATTCCAGATCGACAAGGGGTTCGGCCCGGTTGGCGCCGCTGTTGGCGAGAAGGGCCAGGGCCTGATCCGCGGGAAGCAGCCTGCTGTAACGGACAAGGGAGCAGAGATGCCCGGGATTAATGGCAAGCGCCCGCAGGATAAGGTTGAGTTTTTCATCCGGCGCTTCCGCGGCGGCGGCCAGGTTGTAGAGGCTGCGGACCAGAAGCGCGGGCGGGGTAACAATAAAGCCGTTTTCATCCGGGGATGAAAGGACGATCCACAGGCTTTTGGCATATTCCCGTTCCCCGGCCAGGGCCAGAGCGTCCGCCGCCCGGCCCATATTCTCCTCGCCGCCGAGCCGCGCGTAGATTTCCGCGGCCCGCCTCAAGCCGCCGAAATCGTAGTAGTATTCAGCGGCAAAATTCAGGGCTTTTTCGGAGGCTCCGCCCGGGCCGGATTCCGGCCCAACCAGTGCCGGGACAAGCTGCCCCGCGCCCCGGATATCGCCCGTCAGGACGCGGATGATGGCCGCATTGATGACAAAATCGGGGATACCCCGCGCCAAACCGCCTTCCCCTGCAACCGAGAGGAAGAAATCCCCGCTCCTTTCCAGCGCGGCGGCCTTTTCCGGTGTTTCAAGCGCGCCGGCAAGGGAAGCCGCCCCAAGCGCCAAAGGGAGCAGGGCTTTTTCGGTAATGCCCGAGGCATACCCAAGCGCCTTTTCAGGAAAGCCGGAACGGGCGGCAGCCTCGGATGTTACCGCGAGGATTGCCTCGTCGCCGGGAAACCTGGCCGCCGCCCGTTCCGCTGCCGCGAGGCATTCCTCCCAGCCGCCGGGAAAACCGCCGAGGGCCAGAAAGCGGCGGCGTTTCAGCACGGAAAGGTGGGATTCAGTTCCCAGAGCCTCTTTTTCCAGGGCGTCAAGGCGGCTGTTTAGGTCCATAAAAGGGGGATTGGCGGCGGCAAAATCGTCGTAGCCGCGCAATTTTTGATGGAAATTTTCCCCAAAAGCCGGCTCCCCGCCGCGCCGGGGAAAAAAGGATTTGCCTGAACGGACAAATACATAAACCGTCAGCCCGGCAAACAGCAAGGTCAGCGCGGCGCCGGCCATGCAAACCCGGAAGAGCAGGCGCCGGCGCGTCATTCGGGCGGCCGCAAATGGACTGCGGGGCTTGCGGGCGTATCCGCCGGAATCTGAGTATTTGCCGGAACTTGCGCGTCCGGCGGGATTCGGGCCTCCGCCAGAGTCCGGCGTATGCTGTCGAGAACGCCGTTGACAAAACGGAAAGAATCCACGGTACCGAATTCTTTGGAAATGCCTATGGCCTCGTCAATAACTATGGAAGGGGGAACATCGGCCTGGAACATCAGGGTATAGGTACTCATACGGAGCAGCGCCAGATCCACCCGGTTAAGCCGGGAAAAGTCCCAGTTTTTAAGGTGGGCGCGTATCATCGTGTCTACAGCGTCGATATTCTGGGCGGTGCCGGTTACCAGGAGGCGGGAAAAAGCGGCGGTTGCCTCGTCCAGGTTTTCCTGCTTATCAGCTTCCAGCCAGGAAAAATTGAGCAGGTCTTCGGGGACAGGGGCCGCCATCCCGCCCCCCCTGCCCAGAACTTCCCAGGAATAGAGGGCCTGGAAAGCCAGAATACGGCCCTTTCTCCGGGATGACATAATTACCAGTTAAGATTGGCTTCAAAAACCTGGAAAGGATTACCCGTGCGCAGCTCGGTTACCAGTTCCTGCTGGGCTCTGGCCAAAACCTCCTGCTGCCGCTGCTGGGAAAGATAATCTTCGATATACTTTTTAACGGTTGTCCTGGTACCCGGCTGGGCCATATCGTCCAGGCCCAGAGCCTTCATTTCAAGGGTTTCGGTTATTTTGAGGATATTGTAACCCTGGGGGCTCTCCACGAGCGAAGACACCTCCCCCTGCTTCAGGTTGAATGCCGTTCTCAGAAGATCCTGGCCCACGCGCTGCTGGGCCTGGTCGTTCCTGGGCAGATACCCGGCGTCCCCCCCCTGATAGCCCGAATCCGGGGCCTGGGCCTTGAGTACCGCCTCGTCGAACCTGGAAGCGCTGGAACCGATTTCCCGGACCAACTGGTCCGCCAGGGCCCTTGCCTTTACCCGGTCCTGCCCGTAGGGTACCAGAATCATGGAAAGCCGTACTGTATCGGGCCGGACAAACTGGGTTTTATTGTTGTCGTAGAAATCGACAATTTCCGTCTCGGTGGGGGCCCTTACGCTTTGCAGAATATCCTGCTTTTTGGATACCAGGTACCTTTGGATAATACCCTGCCGGCGTATCTGATCCCGGAGCGCGGCCAGTTCAAGCCCGGTCTCGTCTACTATTGCCTTGGCGAATTCCGCGTCCGTGGGGGCGCGGCCCAGGGACTGCCTAAGCTGGTCCCTGAGCTGCTGAATCTGCTGGTTTACCTCGTTATCCGTTACGGTGATCCGGTCCCGTTCCGCGGCCTGGATAGCCAGGCGCTCGTTGATCATCACATCCAGAATCTGCCGCCGCTCCGTGGGGCCGAATCTCCGGCGGGCCTGCGTTTCCATACGTTCGACCTCGGTCCGCAGCTGCTTGACCGTAATGGGCTCGGTTTTGGTCAGGCGGACAATGGCCGCCGGCTGGAGATCCGTCTGCGCCGGAACGGGCGCCGCGAGGGCAAGCCCGAGTAAAACAAAGGGTAAAAAACGTTTCATATCTATTCTATCCCCTACTATAATTATACGCTATTCCGGCCTTTCAAAATCCGGTATCCTGTAAACGCCGTATATAAAAAACCGCCGAAAGGGCGATTCAGTTACGCAAATCATTCCAGAACGGCCCGTATCCGGCGCACCCCGGCGGAAGAACTCTGCTCCTTCTGTATCCTGAAGGTCCCCATGCCCCCCGTACGCCCCACATGGGGGCCGCCGCACACTTCCCGGGAAAAATCCCCGATGCTGTAGACCTTTACCTGGGATTCGTACTTTTCGCCAAACAGGGCGGTAGCCCCGCCGGCCTTCGCCTGGTCCAGATCCATCACTTCCACGGACACCGGCAGATCCCGCTTTATCTGCTCGTTCACGATAGCTTCCACCTTCCGCAGTTCCCCGTCCGTCATGGGGGCGCTGTGGGAAAAATCGAAACGCATACGTTCCGCGGTGATGTTGGACCCTTTCTGGGCGGCGTGATCCCCCAGGACGATTTTAAGGGCCTTGTGGAGCAGATGGGTGGCGGTATGGTACCTGGTGGCCATTTCGCCCTGATCCCCAAGGCCGCCCTTAAAGGTTCCGGCGCTCTGGGTCCGGGAAAGTTCCTGGTGCTTTTTAAATGCCTCGTCGAATTCCCCCCGGTTCACCTTCATCCCGTTTTCCCCGGCCAGTTCTTCGGTAAGCTCGATGGGAAAGCCGTAGGTATCGTACAGCTTGAAGGCCAGCCGCCCGGACATGATCTTCCGGGGGTCCTTGAGGAGGTTCGGGAGCAGCTTCTCAAATTCCTTTTCGCCTTTTTGAAGCGTCTCAAGGAATTTGTCTTCTTCTTTTGTCAGTTCTTCCATGATAAAGGAACGGTTTTCTTCCAGTTCCGGGTAAGGGCCGCCGAATTCCTTTACCACTATCGCCGCGACAGGCGGCAGCACCTGCCCCTGGATGCCGAGTTTGCGGCCGTGCCGTACCGCCCGCCTGATAAGCCGGCGCAGCACATAACCGGCCCCCACATTGGACGGGCTTACCGCTTTCGGATCGCCAAGGATAAAGGCGGCGGAACGCACATGATCGCAGATGATGCGTACCGAGCGGTCCTTGTCGGCATCGGAGCCGTAACTGTAGGCGGCGGCCTTTTCCACCGTCCCCCGTATCCCGGCGAAAATTTCCGTATCGTAGACCGATTCCAGCCCGTTCAGGATGGTCACGGTCCGCTCTATCCCCATTCCGGTATCGACGCATTTCCGGGCAAGCGGCTCGTATTTCCCCTCCGCCGTCTTGTTGTACTGCATAAAAACATCGTTCCAGATTTCAAGCCACTTCCCGCAGGAACAGCCTGGCCCGCAGCCTGGCCCGCAGGGTTCCTTCCCAAAATCGTAGAACATCTCCGTATCCGGGCCGCAGGGCCCGGTACTGCCGGCAGGCCCCCACCAGTTGTCTTCCTTGAGCCGGAAACTGATCCGCTCCGGGGGAAAACCCAGGCTCTTCCAAATTTCCGCAGATTCGTCGTCCCTGGGCGCGTTTTCGTCACCGGCAAAAACCGTTACGCCGATTTTCTCCGCAGGAAGCCCCAGCCATTTATCCGAGGTAAGGAATTCATAGCTCATTTTGACGGCCCCTTCCTTGAAGTAATCCCCCAGGGACCAGTTCCCCAGCATTTCAAAAAAGGTCAGGTGGCTGGGGTCCCCTACTGATTCTATATCCCCGGTACGTATGCACTTCTGGTAATCCACAAGCCGCTTTCCGGCAGGATGCTCCTGGCCCAAAAGATAGGGTACCAGGGGGTGCATGCCCGCCGTGGTGAAAAGCACGGTAGGATCGTTTTCCGGGACTAAGGATCTGCCCTGAATCTGGGAATGGCCCTTGAGTTTGAAGAATTCAACAAATTTAGAACGGAGTTCATCGGCAGTCATGAGAATAATGTACCTAAGCTGGGCGTCCCGGTCAAGCGTTGGATGGCTTCCCGGGGGGCAGCCCGGCATCAAAGGGCCGGGCTGTTAATAATCCGTGTTACCAGTTCCTGTCGCCGTTTCCATAGCGATCGCGGCGGGGTTTGTCCATTGCCTCGTTGACACGGAGCTGGCGGCCGTCAAATTCGCGGCCGTTGACGCCCGCGATAGCAGCGCCGGCTTCATCGTCAGAACCCATTTCGATGAATCCGAATCCCTTGGATTCGCCGGTTTCGCGGTTAAAGATGATCTTGGACGAGGCTACACTGCCAAACTCAGAAAATAGATTCCTCAGTCCGTCCTCGGTGGTGTTGTAGGAGAGATTACCGACATACAATTTCTTAGCCATTGAGAAAATTCCTTCTCCCGGAATTGGGCGGTTACACCCAGGGCGTCCGGGCCGCCATATATTCACGCCCGTATAAACAGGCGGCGCCTACTCCCATACGCGAAATCCCAACAGGAATTCCGTCCGCAAGAGAGTTAGGATGCGACGATCAATCCCCACGCCATTGTGGGGCGCGGCGTTACAGGCCGCAAAAATACTATTCTGGATTGAGAATCTAAACGGGGTAAGCTGAAATGAAGCGGCAAATCTCTGAAAACCGGAAATAAAGTCTGCCTTTGCGGGGCCGGGCTATCCGATTCTAAAAAAACCCCCGGGGGGTCCAAGTACCGTAAAAAACTCAAAAAAACATCCTGTCTAGGAAACGATACTCTTATTTTCGTTATCTCGTCAAGCCATATTTACAAAAAATTTAAAAAAAATGGTAATTATTTAGCAGTTTAACATTCTAATTTGGAATCCGGGCGCATCCGCGCGCCTGCAGCGCGCGGACCGGGCTTTACGCTTGTATCTTTTTTGCCTCCGGCAAAAAAGGATACCGCTTCAATCCCTTGCGCTGCTGTAAAACGGCCTCCGTGCCGTTTTACAGCTTTGAGTTTTTGCAGGGCAAAAACTCATGAATCACCGCAGCCGGCATCCATGCCGGCCCGCCTGCGGCAAACTCCATCTATCCGCCGCCGGCTGATAGCAATGGAAACAGCGGCATCCATGCCGCGTGCCCCCGCGGCTAATTTTTAACCGTGAAGTCGAATCGAACCGAAGGTTCGCAGTCGAAGAAATAAAAAAGTGCCAGGCACCGTTTTTCTCGATAAAAATTTATCCAGAAATTTGGTGCCTGGCACCAATTTGGGGCAAAGCCTCAAACTCGCACCAAACTCCGGAACCAAAACCTGCCAGGGTTTTTGGTTTCGTTACCAGCCGGAATTTTGGCCGGTGCCGGAGTCATAGAACAGCGGGGATATTATGGTGGTATTTTTGAAGTAAGTAGAATTGTAATGGAACGCATGGCCCCAGTTGTTGTCCGCCTCTCAACCGTCTTTGAAGCTGTCCCTCTCCGTGTCCGCGTTTTTGGGGTCTGTCCCCTTTTCGTATTCTTCCCGATTCGTCAGTCCGTCGCTGTCATCGTCGCCGTTAGGGTCCGGGTCATTCGGGTCCAGGGGGTCATGCCCGTGGCTTGCTTCCCAGCCGTTGGGGAAGCCGTCGCCGTCTTCGTCGCCGCTGGGATCCGGGTCGTTCGGGTCCAGGGGGTCATACCCGTTGTCCGCCTCCCAGCCGTCTTTGGAGCCGTCCCTGTCCGTGTCCGCGTTTTTGGGGTCTGTCCCCTTTTCGTATTCTTCCTTGTTCGTCAGGCCGTCGCTGTCATCGTCGCCGCTGGGGTCCGGGTCATTCGGGTCCAGGGGGTCATAGCCGTTGACCACCTCTCAGCCGTCCTCGTACCCGTTCCTGTCCGTGTCTTTCTTGTTCGGGTCCGTCCCCAGAAAAGCTTCTTCCTCGTCGGTAAGGCCGTCCCCGTCGCTGTCAATGTCCTGCCAGCCGGTTCCGGAACTAAAGCGGATGGCAACGGTTATCTTTGCCGTCGTTGTGTCCGGCAGGTCGGGCGTTATGTCCGCGCTGTCCCCGTTGTGGGCTATCCCTGCCTTCACAAGGCCCTCGAAAGAGTATTTAAGCTCCGCCCTGAGCGTTACCCGGGCCGTATACTCCTGCTTGTCCGCAAATGTCCCGCTCAGCTTTTCGCCGCCTTCTTTTTTGGACCACGTTATTTCGCCCGGTATCGTATAGCCTATCCCGACCGGCAGGGCAGTGACCGGCTCTTTGCCGGTTTCCGGGGCCGTGATTTTGTGCAGATCGACCAGGTTTATCTTTAACTTGCCGGTTTTGGCAAAACTGATGGTTATTTTGATATTTCTCCCGTCTGGCTCGCGGTTAATTATTTGACCCCGGCCTTTATAGCTAAACTTGACCCGCAGAATTTGAAAGAATTTAACCACAAACCACATTGCGTCACGAAAGCTCGTGAAAGGAGGGAACAGGTAAAACCTTTCAACATGACCTCATGAGACCACAGGGAAATCTGTGCACCTCATCCGGAAAGGTGTGGCGAACCACCGGAAGCGAGTCTTGCATGGGCCTTGGCGACAAGGTTTGTGAAGCGTAGACAGCGAGTACAAAAGCCGCGTGATTGAGCCCCGAAAGGTGGTTTGTCGCGGAAGGCTTTCGTTGTTGTGATAACGGGAGCGAGAGTGGAAGGCAGAAAAAGGGCAGAGCGCCCCACGCCAGCCTGACACCTCCGCCGGGGTCGGAGAGCGGGGCAGATGTACGGCAGGTCATACGGGAACGTGAGAGGACTGACGGTCTCTGGGGGAATAAAACCGCGAAGGGCAAGCGGGATATAAGAAGTCCGGGCTCAAGCCAGGCTCCGAGGGCAAGAGAGGCCGAAACAGGAAGGATGAGGCGATACGAAAGGGAGGAGCGACCCGACCAGTACCTGGGAGCGAAGGAAGACGAAGCGAGCGGGGAAGGACAGTTAGTAGTCGTAGGGCAGTCATAGTACCGGAGGGCGGAAGCCCGGAGAAACAGGGGAACCTGACCGAAGGGACCCTGGCCTGAAAGAACGGAGGGAAGGGCTGTCCCAAGGAAAAGAACCGGCGTGAAGAAACACCGCGGGCACACAAAAGTCCAGAGCAGTGTAAACGAAACAACGCCGGATAGCGGGAGCGGTTCTGGAAAACAGGGCCAAAGGGTTAACTCCAGGAGTGAAGGAATGAGAAAGTGCTCCTGGAGCTAAGCGAATCTTTTTCTTGAGGAACCGGATGCCTTAATTGGGCACATCCGGGTCTGTGGGGGTTCCGGGTGGGTGACCGCCCGGTTCTACCCGGCCGAACCCCGCGAACAGCATAGCGCTACTCTGGTTTTTCTGCCTTTTTCCTGTCTTGCTTTCCTGTTTTCACACGAGCCGGGTAGGAATTCGGGTAAGGTCGGGGATACCAAAGCGAAAATTCGCGAGGTTCGTGCGATACCAGGCTGGTTTTCCGGGTGTAATCCCGGAAACCGGAGTATGATAGGCCCCGTTCGCGGGGTTCGTGGCCCTCTTCCGCCCTGGAATGTCTATTCAGGACCATTTTGCGGGTCAAGAATAGCCCTTATAGGGAGAGTCTCATACGGTGGGGATAGAAGGGAACAACTGCCGGCTGAGGCATAGGATAAGGCGAGTCTTTCGCAGGACCTGTTGTTTCTCAAAGAGATTGTTCAACCACTGGAAAGCTTTTGATATGGCATTTTTTTACATCAATTACGGCTTCTACGGCTTCGTTTAAGGCCTATTATACTTTTTGGATCACCTCCAAGAAAACAAGTATACATGTTTCGAAAAAAAGCAGTTTCATATAGCGCCGGATACCATATTATTCGATAAAAAATTATCCAGAAATTTGGTGCCTGGCACCTTTACCCGGTTCTACCCGGCCCTTTGCGTTTACCGGGGGTTGCGGCATGGATGCCGCTGTTTCCATTGCTATCCGCCAATGGCGGATAGATGGAGTTTGCCGCAGGCAAACTCCGAGGCAAAAAATCGCCACGGAGGGCGATTTTTTGCCCGCGCAAGGGATAGAAGCGGTATCCTTTTTTGCCG
>JAIRZS010000020.1 GCA_031267115.1 Treponema sp. | reverse complement strand
CGCCGCCGGACGACTGGGACGGAATCAACAACCTGACATCGAAATGATATTCCGCGCAAGGGATTGAAGCGGTATCCTTTTTTGCCGGAGGCAAAAAAGATACAAGCGTAAAGCCCGGTTTTCGGCGCGAAGCGTCGGAAATGCGCCCGGATTTTTAAAATTTTCCTGCTGTTATTTCCCTTGACAGGGGCGGAAAGGCGGTCTTAAACTGTTTCCAGGAATTTTTTTGCGGCGGTTTGCCGGGAACCTAAATTAAGGGGAATTGTTGTGGTTATTCATGGAACAGGGTGCTGTCTGATAGATTTTCTGTACGCGAACGAGGATTTTTCGAGCCGGGCCTTTAAAGCGGCCCGGTCGCGTACCGGGGGAGACGGGGGGGTTACCCCGGGCAAGCTGGTGTTTGCCGAGGATTTTGAGCGTTTCATGGGAAAGCCCTATGAGGAGGCCCTGGGGGAGCTTACCGGACGCAAGCCTTTTACTTCCTATAATCTGGGGGGGCCGGCGGTTGTGTCGCTTGCGCATGCCGCCCAGGCGCTTGGTCGGGAACACCGGGTTTCTTTTTTTGGCGTGCGGGGGGACGATTCCTCTGCGGCCCTGGTAGAAAAGGCGCTTGCTTCCCTTCCCTTCGCGTCGTTCCGGCTCATCGATAAAAAGGGCGCTACGCCGCGCACCGACGTGCTTTCCGACCCGAATTATGACAACGGCCACGGGGAACGCGCCTTTATCAACCTCCTGGGGGCCGCGGCGAATCTGGCTGCGGACGACCTTTCGGAGCCTTCGCCGGATTTTCCGGAAAAAGATTTTTATGACGCGGAAATTATCGCCTTTGGCGGGACCGGCCTTACGCCGCTTTTGCACGACAGCCTTACGGCGCTTCTGGAACGGGCCGCCGGGCGGGGGGCCGCGACGGTGGTGAACCTGGTCTACGATTTCCGGAGCGAGAATACCGCGCCGGGGAAAAAATGGAGGCTCGGCACCGGCGACGACGCTTATCCCCTGATCGACCTCTTGATAGCCGACCGGGAAGAAGCGCTGAGGACTTCCGGCTGTTCTTTGCCGGAAGGCGCGGCTTCCTGGTTTTTGGGCCGTGGCACGGGCGCGGTAATTATTACCGACGGCGCCCGCCCGGTGATTCTGGCCGCCGGGGAAAAAGGGGTATTCGCGCCCCTGCCCCTTCAAACCCTGCCGGTTTCGGAAAAAATAAACGAGGATTTGGCGGCCTTTCCGGAACGCCGGGGGGACACCACCGGCTGCGGCGATAATCTTGCGGGCGGCGTTATCGCGGGAATGGCGGAGCAGCTGTCCGCAGCAAAGCGGGGCGCGGCGGATCTGCGGGAATGCGCCGCGGCGGGAATCGTTTCCGGCGGCTTTGCCTGCTTTACCGTGGGCGGGACCTACTACGAATCCCGCGAAGGCGAAAAGCGCGCCCTCCTTGAGCCTTACCTTGCCGCTTACCGCAAGCAGGCCGGCCTTTAAAAAAACGGCCCGCAAGCCGCGCCGTATCAGCGCTAAGCAATTCCCAGTTTGCCCGGCAGAAAGCGAAAGGACACCGCAGGAATTTTTCAGGGGTCCTGTCAGGGGGTAAAAGCCCCTCCTTGCGGAGGGCGCTTTTCCCCCTGCCACCCCTCGCTGCAATTTTTTGTGTCCTTTCACTGGTCAGTAAAACAGAGAACTGCCGGCTGCAAAGGGAAAAGAAAAGGAAAAAATCCGGCAAATTAAGGATAATTTGCCGGATTTTTGTAATTGAAGAATTATCTGTTTGAAACTGAGAATTACTGATCAGCGCTGGCGGTAGTGTTCCAAAAAGGCCGCGAGGCGGTGCAGGGCGTCGGCAAGGGTTTCCCTGTCAGGCAGGAACACGATGCGGAAGTGGTCCGGCTCTTTCCAGTTAAAGCCCGTGCCCTGTACAAGCAGCAAATGCTGTTCGCGCAGGAGGTCCAGCATGAACTGTTCGTCATCGGTAATATTAAAACGCTTAATGTCAACCTTGGGGAAACAGTAAAGCGCGCCCCTGGGCATAACCACCGAAAGGCCGGGAATCTCGTTTACCATGTTTGCCGCGACATCCCGCTGTTCCCTGAGCCGGCCTCCGGGAAGGACAAAATCGTTGATGCTCTGGTAGCCGCCCAGCGCGGTCTGGATGCCGTACTGGGCCGGGACATTGGCGCAGAGCCGCATGTTGGAAAGCATGTCGAGGCCTTCCCGGTAACCGGCGGCGATTTTTTTGTTCCCGGACAGGGCCATCCACCCGGCCCGGAATCCGGCGGCACGGTAGGCCTTGGAAAGGCCGTTAAAACTTATGGTGAGTATCTCGCTGTCTATCGAGGCCATGGGTATGTGTTTGGCGTCGTCGTAGACGATGCGCTCATAAATTTCATCGGCATAGACGATAAGGCCGTGCTCCCGGGCGATACGAGCAATGCCCTCAAGGACAGCGCGGTCATACACGGCGCCGGTGGGGTTATTGGGATTGATAACCACGATGGCCTTTGTATTGGCGCTGACTTTGGATTCGATATCGGCCAGATCGGGATTCCACATTGATTCCTCGTCGCAGAGGTAGTGTACCGCCCTGCCGCCCGACAGCGTTACTGCCGCCGTCCACAGGGGGTAGTCCGGCGAGGGGACCAGCACCTCGTCGCCTGAATCCAGAAGGCCCTGCATGGTCATCATGATAAGCTCGCTTACCCCGTTCCCGATGTAGATGTCGTCAACTTCCACATCCATTACGCCTCTGGACTGAAAATCCTGCATGATCGCCTTGCGCGCCGCGAAAAGGCCCTGGGAATCGATGTAGCCCTGGGCGTTGGGGATATTGACGATCATGTCGTGGATTATTTCGTCCGGGGCGGTAAAGCCGAAAGCCGCGGGATTGCCTATGTTGAGTTTGATGACCCGGAAGCCTTCGGATTCAATCTGCCTGGCTTCTTTTAGCACCGGGCCCCGTATGTCATAGCAGACATCGTTTAACTTTGACGATTTGGAAAGATTACGCATTTGCGGCTCCTTGTTTGTAAAATTCGGTCGGGGGGCTAAAGCCCCCGCTCCGCCAAAAACCTTGTCAAGGTTTTTGGCAGCATCGGTTGAACGAGGGGGTCCGGACCCCCTCCGCTCGAAAAAAATACCATTTTTTTCGAGCTACCCCCGCTTGGCATTTATTGGCAAGTGCTAAACTGAATTTTACCCTTGTTCTTTGTATAGCCAGTCCGCGGTATCCTGCAAATACCTTGATATCAATACCGCGTAAATTTCGCCCCGTATTGCCCCTGTTTTCCTGTCCCAGGCCGGCCGCCGGGGGAGCATGTCCTTGGCCCGCTTCCGGCCCTGCTCCGCCACAACCGCGAAATCGCCGGATTCTTCCGGCAGGGCCGCGGGCAGGACCTGGCCCAGAAACCAGGCCGCCAGCGCCGTTACCACCGGGTTTTTCGCGGTCTGCGCCAGATATGAAAAACAGCCTGCGGCGTTTGTGTACCGGGTATCCAGAAGCAGGGAAAAGCCCGAATACCAGGAAAGCCAGGGCGATTCCGGCGAACCGGGGCTGGCAAGGCGGAAGCGGTCGGCGAAAAAACGGGCGGCGCCGGAGTAGTCCTTCCTTACGATACGGCCTGTCCCGAAGATCAGGGCAAGCCTTTCAAGCAAAACGGGTTTTACCGAGGCGACCCGGTTTTCCAGATCCGCGAGGGCTTCGTTATCCGCCAGGACAAGATAAGCGTTGGAAAGGAGCCTGACCCCGAAGGAATGGTAGCGGCCTTTTTCGATTACCCGCTTTTCCAGGTAGCGGGCCAGAGCGGGCCAGTCTTCCCATTCCAGAAGGTAGTAAAGCCTGAAATTGAGCGCGTAAAACAGATTCATTGCTACCAGGACCAGGAGGAAAAAAACGCCGGCGGGCCAGGCGCTTCGCCAGAAAACGACTGAACTTCCCGGCCCCAGGAGGATGATTGGGAAGAAGAGGACCAGGAGAATAAAAACAAGCAAAATTGCGTTGGAAACGATAATTACCGTGCCGAATTTCAATTAATTTTCCCCGGATAATGCGAGTCCGCCGGACTTGCAGATTTCGCGCCCCGGCAGCCTGTAAATCGCATACTGGCTTTAAGCCGGCTACTTATGATAGGGCAAAGGGGCTGTCTCGTCAACGCGCGGAACGCGGACGGGATCTTATTTCCGAATTTACCGCTAAGCCGCGCAACCCTCCCAGGATTCACCGCAAAGTCAGAAGAACCGGGGGGTTTTAAGCCCGCAAGAGGCTATGGAACTATTCAGGCAGGAATGTAAGGACTACCGCAGCTACCTTATAAACCTCGCGGCCATGACTACGGGGTTACGGGTCGGGGAAATTATTGCCCTCAAAGCTGAAGATATCGGGGAGAAATATACTGCTTTAGGCATGAAAACATCATCAAGCGGCAGGTATAAAAATATCGGCGAACAACTGAA
>JAIRZS010000017.1 GCA_031267115.1 Treponema sp. | reverse complement strand
ATCACCGGGGACAGCGGCTCGCCCGCGCCCGCCATATTCGCCGCTGCCGCCGTATTCGCCGCGCCGAACGCCAGCACCTGGGGCGCGCCCGCCCAGGGGAGGGGCAGCACGGGTATGAGGAAGTACGCGGCGTTTTCCGCCGGGGCGGGCGCGGAGGCCGGCCCCTCGCCCAGAAAGGGCCGCCAGAGTACCGGCGGCGGAAGCGGCCCCCGCAGGGAATCGTTCGGCTGAAAACCGTTGGCCGGGAACAGGGCCGGATCAGCGGCGTCCGCGGGAATACCCGAGGCTTCCAGGAAGCGGCGCAGGGCCGCCTTGCCGGAAAAGACGCGGAAAAGATAGCCGGGAAGCAGGGCCGACAGGGCCTTGAGAAAACGTCTTTCCTGCGGGCCGGGAAACGGGGCGAAAAGGCCGCGTTCGGCGGTATTTTTCATTTCGCGGAGAACCGACGGGGGCGTGTGTCCCAGAATCGCCCGGCCCCCGTACTGCCAGAGATCCACAAGCCTGTGGCCGTCAGGGGTGTAGAGCCGGAAATCCCGGGCGCGGCTTATCGCGGGAACAAGCCTGAAACGGGCAATATCTTCACTTTCTTCCATATAACTAATCATCCCCGATTTTAGTAAAACGGCTGCTTTGGCTGGCGCTGAGAAAACGGAGTTCCTTGCCGGTGTCAAAACGCGCCCGGATCACCGGGCCGTCTTCCCCGGTTTCCCGGATTTCGATCACCGCGCCGTAACCGTGGTCGTCGTGGAAGAGCCGGTCCCCCACGGCCCAGCGTCCGTCCGAGGAACGCCGCCCCAGGCTCTTCGCCCCGTCCCTGGGGCTGCCGGAAGCAGGGCCGAAGGCAGCGCTTTTTGCGCCGGAAAAACCGCCGCCGAAAGAAGGCCGCGCGGCCGCCGGATTGGTCCCCGAAAAGCCGTAGGGCGCGCTGCCGAGGATGCGCAGCGGGTTCTCCCCCTTTCCCGCAGCTTCCCGCAGAAAAAGCGAAGGGTCCATAGGCTGGCTGCGGCCAAAAATACGGCGCATGGCGCAGGAACAGATGTACAGTTCGTCCATGGCGCGGGTAGCCCCGACATAAAAGAGGCGGCGTTCCTCCTCAAGGTCCTCGCCTTTCTTGTCGTCCCTGGGGAAGATCCCCTGTTCCACGCCGGTCATAATAACCCGGCGGAATTCCAGGCCCTTGGTATTGTGCAGCGTGATCAGGGTAACGGCGTCGGCGTTATTCTCCTTGTCCGGCGCGTTCTCAAGGGACCGGTCAAGTTCGATATGCTCCAGAAATTCAAGAAGCCCTTCCATGCCGAGCGGGTAAATGCTTGCCGCGTTTACCAGTTCCTGGAGATTGGCGATGCGCTGGACCCCCCCGACTTCGTCGTGGGCAAGGTGGTGCTCCGCGATACCCGCCTCCCCGATAAGGGCCACAAGGCACGGGGAAAGCCCTTCCCCCGCCCGGAGCGTTTCCCGTTTTTTTGCGGGCGCGGCCCCCGCTTTTTTGGAAGGGGGTTTCCGCCTGCCCTTGCGGTCCCCAGGCTGGTTGTCCGCAGGCCGGTTTTCCACGGGGGGGGTTCCCGGAAGCGCCCGGTCCAGCGCCCGTTTTCCCGCATCAATGGCCCCCAGGAAAATGCCGAGGCCTTCGCGGGCCCTGGCGGGAAGCCCCGGCATAACGCGTCTTGCCGCCGCCGCCAGATCGCCCGGAACAGCGCCGCCGCCGTCACCGCCAGGCCCCGACGCTCCGGCGGCAGAATCCGCGGCCCCGATCACCCGGTCAATAGTGGCGGCGCCGACGCCCCGGCTGGGCTTGTTCACCACCCGGCGGAACGCAACCTCGTCGCGGGGATTCACCAGAAATGCGAGCAGCGCCAGCGCGTCTTTAATTTCCTCCCGCTCGTAGAATTTAAGCGAGCCGACAACCCGGTAGGGAATGCGGCGGCGCAGGAACTCCGTTTCAAAACCCATTGACTGGGCGTTCATGCGGTACAGAACCGCCCAGTCGGAATAGGCGCTTTTCTTTCCCCTTTTCCCCTGGACGGAATTTTTGATAAGCTCCGCGCAAAAACCCGCCTCGGCATCCTGATCCGGCAGAAAAGCCAGCACAGGATCGCTGCCCCCGCCGCGCTCCGAACGGAGCGTTTTGCCCAGCCTGCCCTTGTTGCAGTCAACCACTGCGGAAGCCAGGCGGAGTATCGGCTCCGTAGAACGGTAGTTGCGTTCCAGCCTGATAATGTCCGCGCCCGCAAAGCGTTCGGGGAATTCCAGAATGTTCCGCAGCTCCGCCCCCCGGAAACTGTATATAGACTGATCGTCATCGCCCACCACGCAGACATAAGTTTCGTCGCCGCGCAGTTCCTTGAGCAGCTCAAACTGGGCCACATTGGAATCCTGATACTCGTCCACCATGATCACCCGGAAACGGCCGCGAATGCGCTGCGCCGCGTCGGGATTGGCCCTCAGTATCTCCACAGGTTTTTTGACAAGGTCCCCGAAATCCACATTGCCGATTTGCAGAAGCTTTTCCTCGTAACGTTCGTAAATTTTGCGGAACTTTTTGCGGTAATCGATACTTTCCAGTTCCGGGTCGCCCGGCCCCAGGAAATAATCCTTCGCGCGGGAAATAGCGCGGGCCGCCTCTTTCACCTCGGCCCTGGGGGCGTTGTCCATCAGGGAGGAGAGCAGGGCCACCGTGTCGTCCTCGTCGTAAATAACAAAATTGGAATTGAGCCCCGCCAGCGCGGCGTTGCGCCTTAAAAACCAGGCCCCGAAAGAGTGGAAAGTCCGGAGCATCGCGCTTCCCGCCCGCTCGTCTATCCCCGCGGCGCGTTCCGCCATCTCCCGGGCGGCCTTATTGGTAAAAGTAACCGCCAGGATAGACCAGGGTTCCACGCCCCTTTCCCGGATCAGGTACGCAATCTTCGTCGTAATAACCCGCGTCTTTCCCGATCCCGCGCCCGCCAGAATAAGCAGCGGCTTCACCGGGGAAGCCCCGCGCCCGTCCGCCCCCTTCCCGGCCCCCCCGGTATGCAGCACCGCCTCAAGCTGTTCCGGGTTCAGACTGTCGAGATACGCGGGCAGGTTTTCCATCATAAGCGGATTATAAGGGTACAGGGGCCTCTTTACAAGGCCGCCTGTTACCAATGGTGCCATCAGACCCTTGCGGGTCTGGCGCCAAATTTCTCGATAAAATTTTATCCAAAAAAACGGTGCCTGGCACCACTGGCAGGGGGGTAGCCGGAGACCCCGGACCCGGCGGAGCCGGGGAGGAGGCTCCGGCGCAGGGGGGCCGGACGGCGGCCTTTTTGGTTGCGCCCGCCGCCCGGTAACAGGCCCCCCCTATCCGGCTTACATTTCAAACTGCTTTGCTGTATAGTTACCTATGCTCATCACGATTCTCTGCTGTCTTTTGCTGGTTTCCGGCGGGGCGGTGATGGCGGCGGCCACCGTTAAGTACCACAGTCTGCTGGCGTACTACCGGCAGGAAATTTACGAAGAGCTGGGCAGGGGCTATTACGTCAATCTCTCGCTTCTCTATATCTTTGTTTTCGGCTTTATTATCGCCGCGGTAGACGCGTTCCTGCGGAATGCCGCCCTGTACCACTTGTTTGTTTCCCTGGCGGTACTTCTGGCCTCTGTTTACGTTCTTTTTTCGGTCAGGGCGCAGGCCCGGACGGCGGCCCTGCTCCGGGAAAAGGTGCTGGAGGCTATCCGGGCCTTTGTGTATACCATCGACACCAAGGACCACGCGTTCAAGAATCATTCAAAGCACGTTTACGATATTGTCAGCCTCTTTTACGAGGCGCTTCCCGAATACCGCTGCATCCTGAACCGGGAAAAGCTTCTGGACGCGGCAATACTTCACGATATCGGCAAGATCAATATCTCCCAGGAGCTTCTGACCAAGCGGGAACGGCTTTCGACCGAAGAATGGGAGCAGATAAAGACCCACGCGAGGCAGGGCAGGGACATGCTCAACGAAACGAGTTTCCGCGAGATCGGGGACTGGGTGATGTACCACCACGAGCGGGTGGACGGGAACGGCTATTACGGCCTCCTGTCGGAAGATATTCCCCTGGAATCGAAGATCATCGCCATTGCGGACAGTTATTCGGCCCTGTGCAGCGACCGGGCCTGGCGGAAGCGGAAAAGCCACGAAGAGAGTATTGCCGTGATTACCGCCGAGGCGGGCGGCCAGTTCGACCCCAGGCTTGTGGAGTGCTTCCTCAGAATAGACCGCGCGGCCCTGATCAAGGCTACCGAGCGCGCCCGCGTCCCGGAAGGCATCGCCGGGGACTATTCCCGGCAGGACTAACCGGCGATTGCCCGAGGGCGGTGCGAGAGCGGTCCGAGGATGGCCCGGACGGCGGAAAAACGGCGGGCAAGCGGAAAAAAATCCCGGATAACGAAAAAAAGCGGTAATTTAGAGAATAATTTGACAGGACGCCCCGGTATAGGTGTATACTTTAGTAAGAAAGTGTATCAGGAGGTACATATGATTTCTTTTATCATCGGTATTGTAGCCCTTATACTGGGCTATATTATTTACGGCAAGCTGGCGGAGAAGATTTTCGGCATTAAGCCGGAAAAACCGACCCCGGCCAAAAGGCTCAGCGACGGGGTTGACTTTGTCGAGATGGACTGGAAAAAATCCCTGCTTATCCAGCTTCTCAACATCGCCGGAACAGGGCCTATCTTCGGCGCAATCGCGGGCGCCCTGTTCGGCCCGGCCGCCTTTGCGTGGATAGTCTTCGGCTGCATCTTTGCCGGGGCCGTGCACGATTACATGGTAGGTATGCTTTCGCTCAGGAACGACGGCGCCAGCATATCGGAGATTGTCGGCAAATACCTGGGCAAGGCCCCGCTCTACATCATGCGGGTGTTCTCGGTGGTACTGCTGATCTTCGTCGGCGTGGTATTTGTTACTACCCCCGCCCAGGTCTTAAGGACCATGTTCGCCCCGGACAGCACGACCTTCTACTATGTGGTAATCGCCGCTATCATCCTTTACTACATCCTGGCGACTATTCTGCCGATCGACAAGATCATCGGCACCATCTACCCGGTTTTCGGCGCATGCCTCCTTATCATGGCTGTCGGCCTTACCATTATGATGTTCGTCACCGGCGAAATCAGCAATATTCCCGAATTTGCCTTTATGAATTTCAGGCCCGACAAGGGGACCAATATTATGGCCCACCTCTTCCCCTTCCTTTTTATCACCATTGCCTGCGGCGCTATATCCGGTTTCCACGCCACCCAGTCGCCCCTCATAGCACGGTGCCTCAAGAACGAAGCGGAAGGGCGTAAAGTCTTCTATCTGGCAATGATACTTGAAGGCATTATTGCCATGATCTGGGCCGCGGTTACCATGGCCCATTTCAATGTTACCGGCGTCGAGACAGCCGTTGCCGCGCCCGTCATTGTCACCAGATCATCTACCGAATACATGGGCTGGATAGGCGGCATACTCGCGGTCTTCGGCGTTGTGGCCTGCCCCATCACTTCGGGCGATACGGCCTTCCGCAGCGCCCGCCTTACCATTGCCGACGCGGCGAAATTTGACCAAAAGTCGATCAAAAACCGCTTTGTCATCGCGATTCCCCTTTTCATAGTCGGCGTTCTCCTGGTCCTCTTCTCTCTGCAAAGCGCGCAGAACTTTAATATCATCTGGCGCTATTTCGCCTGGTCAAACCAGACCCTGGCGACCATCGGCCTCTGGACAGCCAGCGCCTATCTTGCCAAGCTCAGCAAGCAGTACTGGATTACCCTGCTGCCCGCCGCGTTCATGACCGTCGTGGTTACTTCCTACTTCTTCACCGCCAACGAATGCCTCGGCCCGCTTGTCACCGCGGCCACCGGCAGTTCGACCCTTACCTACACGGTAGGAATCATCATCGGCCTTCTCTTGTCCATCGTGCTCCTGTTCCTGTTTATCCCCTTCATCGCGGTCAGGCAGAAGGGCGTCCTGCTGAAAAGCGAAGGCTGATCAAGGTCGTTTCGGATATAACGGGCGCATCCGGTCGCTTCACACCGGCGGCGGCGTATCCGCCGCCCTTAACGGTTAACCGTCAGCGAAGCGGCCGGACCGGGCTATCCGCTTGTATCTTTTTTGCCTGCCTCCGGCAGGCAAAAAAGGATACCGCTTCTATCCCTTGCGCGTGACAAAAATCGCCATCCATGGCGATTTTTGTCATTGGA
>JAIRZS010000260.1 GCA_031267115.1 Treponema sp. | reverse complement strand
CTTGCCGGAAGGGCCGCGCTGTTTGATACAATGAAAGATCTGGTTGTTGATATCCTGGGCGCGGCTTTTAGCTGCATAGTCGGATACATAACATTAAAAAAAAGGTAACTATTCAGTCTATACCTGCCAATAATTGCCAAGCGGGGGTAGCTCGAAAAAAATGACAGTTTTTTTCGGGCGGAGGAGGTCCGGACCCCCTCGTTCAACCGGATATTGCAGAAAGTCTTGACAAGACTTTCTGCGGAGTGGGGGCTTTAGCCCCCCGACTGAATAATTACAAAAAAGGGAAAAAGACAGCAGCCCTTAATCCGTTACCCCAAGCTGGCCGCAGGCCCCGCCGATGCCCCTGCCCTTGCGCCGGCGGCGGGTATAAGCAATCCCCTGTTTTTCAAGCATTTCCGTGAAAGCCGCCAGCTCCCCGCTTTCCGGCTCCTGCAGGGCGCGGCCCTCAAAGGACATGCCTTCGACCCGGTTCCAGGGGATAAGGTTCACTATTACATCCAGGCCGCCGGCGAAACGCCCCAGTTCCTCGGCATCTTTCCGGCGTGTGTTAATACCCCCCAAAAGTACCAGCTCCAGAGTAATGCGCCGGTTTTCGGTTTTTTGATACTCTTCAAGCGCGGCTTTTACCTCTCGCAGGGGGTTTGTCCGTGTTACCGGCATAAGGCGTTCCCTCAATTCGCCGTCCGCGGTGGTCAGGGACAGGGCGAGCCGTATGGGCGGCCCCTTTTCCGCCAGATCCCGGATCCCCGCGGCTATACCGCTGGTAGAAACGGTGATGCGCCTGGGCGACAGGCCCAGGCCCTCTTTCGCGGTAATCACGGCAACGGCCCGCCTGAGTTCTCCAAGATTAAGCAGGGGTTCCCCCATGCCCATTACGACAATATTGGAAATGCCGCCGCCCGCGCCGGATTCCGCTTCGGCCGCCGTTTTACGGAGGAACAAAAACTGTTCGACAATTTCGGCGGCAAGAAGGTTTCGTTTAAAAGCGAGAGCGCCGGTTTTGCAAAAAACACAGCCCATGGGGCAGCCGGCCTGGGTGGAAAGGCAGGCGGTATTTCTGCCGCTCCCGTCGTTGAGCAGGACCGCTTCTATTTTGCCGCCGTCATGGAGGGTTATTTGCAGCTTTGCCGTCCCGTCGCTGTCCGTAAGGCGCGCGCTTATTTCGCTTGAATAGACGGAGTATTTTTCTCCAAGCTCCAGCCGCAGGGGTTTGGGGAGTTCTGTCATTTCCTCAAAGGAAGCCGCGCCTCCCGCTATCCGGGAAAATATCTGCCCGGCGCGGTAGCGGGGCAGCGGGGAAAGCAGTTCCGCGAGTTCCGGAAGGGTATACCCGGCAAGAACCCCTTTTTCTTTAACAACAGGCGTTTCGCCGGGAAATTCAGGCGGCATGGGAATTCAGGCCTTGAGCTTTTCCAGTTCCGCAGTCACAAAAACATTCCGTATTCCCTGTTTCTGGAATTCGCCCAGCGCCGCGATCGCTTTAGTCTTGTCATTTTTTTTGACATAACAGTCCGCCAGTTCGATGTACAGCCGGTAGTTTTTCGGGTCCTGCTGGATCAGGCGGCGCAGGGATTCTACCGCGTCATCGTATTTGCCCTGAATCTTCGATGTCTCGGCAAGGCCCAGAACCGCGTAAGTATCGAATTCAACATTCAATGCCCGGTGGTAGTAATCGGCGGCCTTGTCAAAGACGCTGAGGCCGCGGTATGCGTCGCCCGCGCGGGTCAGAATAACCTTGTTGCGGGGATCGGCCTCCAGGATTCTGTTCCAGTATTCAAGGGAAAGGTGCTGCTGGTTCATGCCCCGGTAACAGTCGGCAAGCCCGAAAAGCGCGTAAAAGTTGTAATTGTCGCGCTGGAGGGCTTTTTCAAAGTAGGGGATTCCTTCCTCGAAGGTTTTCAGCTTGCGGTGGCAGTTGCCTATGGATGTCAAAACCCGGATATCAACACTGTCCTTGCTGGTCTCCATCATCTTTTCCCAGTAGTACAGGGCATCGCGGTATTCCTTAAAGTCGTAATGCAGATGCCCAAGCCCGATAATGGCGTAGGGGTTTTTTTCGTCCATTTCCAGCACCCTTAGGTACACTTCCTTTGAATGCTTGAAGTCGTGAATCTTCCGGTAGGTGTCCGCTATCCTGGTAAGAACGGTAACATTCCTGTCATCGTGAAGCAGGTACTGGTCCCATATCTCGATTGCCTTGTGGTATTGGTTGAGCGCCTTGTAGCAGTCGGCCAGGCCGAAAAGCGCGTAGTTGTTCCCGGGGTAATGGCTAAGGCAGCGCCGGTAATATTCTACCGCTTCCTTAAAGTTATTCTGTTTCCGGGCGGCGTCTCCGATACCTACCAGCGCGTAATTGTTGTTTTCATCTACCGCGAGAATCCGGTTAAAACAGTAAATGGCATCGTTGATCTTTTTCTCTTTGAGAAGCTGGTACCCCGTTTTGGAGAGTTCCGAAATTTCAGATACTTCAAGGCCGCCGTCAGAATCACCGCCATGGATAACATCTGTTCCTGCCGGGATTTTTTCCGCAACAGAAACCGGCTTCATCTCATTGTTCATTTTTTACTTTTTCTCCCTCTCTTATTAAACTTCTAATCAGCTCGGATAATTCAACAATAATGGCTTCCGATTTTGTCTTATCCGGCGCGATCCAGTACATCCTCAGCGCGTCGAGGCATTGGCCTTTCGATTTATAGTAATCCCCTATCCTGACAAGCCCGTCGGAGTACCCGGTAGTCAGAAAAACACGGCGGGCGCCTTCTATATCGCCCTGGTTAAAGAGGACATTCCCCCTGCGGTTCAAAGCTGCTTTCTGGGCGGCGTCAATCGGCGGTTTCGCGGTTGTCTTGATAAAAACCGCTTCTCCCGAAAACTTGTCGAAAACTTTTTTATTATCCATCTTTTTTACCCGGTTTTTGCCTCTGGGCAATGCCGCCGTACGGCGCGGTTCCAGGGAAAACCATCCGCAATATTTTACATCATTGGCAAATCTTAGTCTTATTATACAACATAATAAATAAATTTACTATATAATTTCTTAAAATACAAACAATATTGGAAAAATTTGTTCAATTTTATGCTTTATCAAACCTCCGGGTATTTCCTGATTGATGAACGTAACGCTTTTATTTTCGTAACAAGGCGGATACCAGGCGGGCGGGCCGCCCCGCGCAAAGGCGCCTCCGCGTAAGCGGGCCCCAGGGTCTCTGGCCCCTTCGAATCAAACTGACAGGTATTTACAGTATTCCAGGAGTTTGCTATGCCGGCGGGTTTTTGGAATTTTTACGCGCGGAGCGCAGCAGGCTGCTAGGGCGTTATTGGGGCAGTATCGTCCGCATCCTGTTTGTTTTCATTTGAAACAGTAAATGTAAAAAAATCGACAACAGACCGGCCGTATACCTTCGCGCCCGAGCGGGCGAGCTTCCCCGGAATCCCCCCCTCTATCAGGTCCCGCTGGCTGTCTTCCCGGGGCCGGTGCAAAAGAAGCCGGGAACCGGGGCCGGCCAGCGCCGACGCGGCAATGCTTTGCAGCAGTTCCCACTTGTAACGGTACGGAAAGGGAGGGTCGCAGAAGATCAGATCAAAATGTTTTTTCGAGCGCTGTACAAAAAGCTCGGCTGTGATAAAATGGCATTCTATACGTACCGGGGCAATGGAAACGTTCTTTAAAAGGGTTTTGCGTTTCCGGGGATCCGCTTCCACCGCGTCGACCGGCCCGGCCCCCCGGGAGGCCGCTTCCAGGGCGATAATGCCTGACCCGGAAAAAATATCCAGAAAGGAGAGGCCGTTCAGGTCCCCCAGGACGGCAAAGACCGATTCCCGCATCCGGTCCATAGCGGGCCGGATAATCCCCGCCGGAACCTCGACCTGCCGCCCTTTTATCGCCCCCCCGGTAATCCGCATGTAAAGCCAAAGCCGCCCGGCCCGCGGCCTATGCCATATCCTTGAGAAGCTCGCTTAATTCGTCGCGGCTCACGACAGGTTCCATGGACGCAGTGTCGGGCCTTTCAAACGAAAGCCCTTCGATGGTTTTGCACCGGTCCAGGCTGCGATTCAAAACCGGGGTTATCCGGTCCCGTATTGCCGGGAATTTATCCGCCGAAAACGCCCCGTCCCCGGAAACTATTGTTTGAAGCACTCCGGAAAGGGATCGTTCCGTTTCCAGAAGATTGTGGAGCTGTTCGTTTCTTTCGATATATTTTTCATTGGTTGCCAGATTATCAAATAAAACAGAGAGTGTACTGCCGATAAATTCCAGATCGTTCATGGTTTTTTCCAGAAAAAAGCCGGGGTCCGCGTCCAGAAGGAGCAGGTCCCTGACAACCCTGATCTGCGTATTAAGGATAAATATATTGTCTTCAAAGTTTATTCGCTTATTCATATTATTATTATCGGCTTTTTTATTACTATGCACAAGACACCGGACACCGGGCAGTCTTTGCTTTGCTTGGTTTATAGAATTTTTATTTTTTTTTGGGCGCATCCGCGCGCCAACCTGCCCGTAGGGCAGGACGGCCCGCGGACCGGGCTATCCGCTCCAACAAAAACGCGGCGGCGTTTTTGTTCCGCTTCTATCCCTTGCGCGTTCCCTGATAAAGCTTTTCCGCCAATGTACAGCGCCAGCGGGCTGTACAGGATTG
>JAIRZS010000259.1 GCA_031267115.1 Treponema sp. | reverse complement strand
GCCCGGCCCCGGGGCGAACAGTTTCCAGTATTCGCCGTCGATCCGGTGGGGTACGAGGGCGGTTTTGTTTTTGGCCTTTCCCTCTTCCTCGAAGTAATGTTTCACCGTTTCCGGGCCGGTTTCCTCGGAATAGCAGTTGGCCAGTTCGACGCCGCGCCCGTAGATTTCCCAGCGCTCTGCGGTTTTCCCGTCCGGGCTGAGCTTCGCGAGGCAGGGTACGAACGCGGGGTAGTCAAGCAGCGCGGTAATGGTATCTTTCGGGATTTTAGGTTCTACCGCGTGAATAAAAATAAGGTCGTAAATTGTTTTTGTGTCGAGGCTGTCCGGGATTTCAAGTCCCAGCCGCCGGGCTTCTTCCCCCAGCCGCCCCGCCTCCGCCGCGCCGAAAAGATCGATGCCGGCAAATTCCCGGAACGCCTCTTCCACGCTGATCCGCAGGAAGCCGTCCTGGTCCCGGCCCTGACCTCGGTTCCAAACGGGGAAACTGTTTTCAGGAAACAGCGCCCGCCGGAGCTCGCCGAAAAGTTCTTCCGTAAGTTTTAGCGAATCAAGGTAGCCGAAATCCATTGTGTAGTATTCCAGCATCGTGAATTCCGGGCTGTGCAGGAACCCTGTCGATTCCCCGTTCCTGAAACACCTGCATATCTGGTATACGCTTTTCCTGTGCTGCGCGATGATCTTCTTCATCCAGATTTCGGGCGAGGGTACAAGCCAGTACTGCCTGGGCCGCTTCCGGCCCGGTACCAGGTACTCTGTCCCGAAAACTTCGAGGCATGTTTCGGGGATAAGGTCCGGCGCGAGTACGGGGGTGTCAAGCTCCAGAAAATTCCTTCTGTCAAAGAAGGAACGTATCTGCCGGAAAACGGCGGCCCGCAGTTCAAGAAATTCAAGGTCCAAGCTGAAGCACCGCCTCTTTCCATTTTTTGCCGCGATCAAACTCGTTGAGAAACATTCCAAAGGAGGCGCAGCCCGGAGACAGTACTACCGCGTCCCCGGGACGGGCCGCCTCCGCGGCGGCGCGGGCTGCGGTATCCGGATTATCAAAAGGCCCCAGGCAGGCCAGGCCCGCGGCTTCAAGAAGGGGGCGCAGTTTTTCGCTGCCCGAGCCGGCAAGCAGGACAACCGCGGCAAGGCGGTCACGCGCCCTGCGCGCCGCCACGGCCAGAGGGGAAAAGTCCAGGTTCTTGTCCGTGCCGCCGGTAACCAGCACCAGGCGGCAGTCAAAAGAATCTATGGCGGCGGCGGCGGCTTCGGGGATAGTGGCGGCGCTGTCGTTGTAATAGCGGACGCCCCTCCCCTCGTGGAAGAATTCCAGGCGGTGTTCCATGCCCGGGAAATTTCCCAGGCTGGACGAGATAAAATCAGCGCCAAGGCCCAGGTCCAGCAGTACCGCCGCTACGGCAAGGAGGTTTTTTTTCTGGTGGCAGCCCGGTACAAGGACCGTTTCCGGAAGCACCTTGAGTACCCTGCCCGAGACAACAGCCGCGCCGCCGGTATTTTCCCAGGGCCGGGCGTAGCCGGCCTCTTTTGGGCCTGTGATCCAGGCCCCGGCGATCATTTCCGCCAAAGGCCGTTCCGCGCAGAGCAGGGGGCGGCCCGGAGTTTCGGCGAGGAAGGACCGGCCCCAACTGTCGTCCCAGGCGGCGGTTACGGAGGAGCTGTCCTGGTTCTGGTAGATGAGGCGCTTGTCCGCCACATAGCTTTCCATGGATCTGTAGCGATCCTGATGATCCCTCATGATGGGGGTAATCAGGGCTGCGCGGGGTTTGAGGAGGGGCCGGCCCCGGAGATCGCCGAGCTGCCAGCTTGAAAGCTCCAGAACCACATCGTCCGTGGGGCCCAGCCTGTCGAGGAAACCGAGGGGGGAGACAGCGATATTCCCGCCAAGAAAAGCGCCGCCCGGTAAAAGGCCTTTTTCCCGGGCTTCGCGCAGGGCCCGGTAAAGGGCCGAGGCGCTCTGGCTTTTCCCCTTGGAACCGGTTACCACGAGGAGCCGGGCGGGATTATCCGCCAAAAAAAGGGAAATGTCCGTCTCGATACGCCGGGCAAGGAGGAGGTAGGGGGAATCGGGCCTGACGCCCGGATTTTTTACCACCATGTCCGCGTCCCGGAAATCCGCCTCCTCATGGCGGCCCAAGACATAACGTATCCGGCAATTGTTCCCGGTTTCCAGCTTTTCAATGGACGGGGACAGGGTCTTTTCGTCGCGCAGATCCGTAACGGTAAGAGAGGCCCCCTGTTTCGCCAGATAACGGGCGGATTCCAGGCCCCCGCCGTGGAGGCCCAGCCCCATGATCACAACCTTCATACCCGCGAATGACTGCCCCGGCATCATGCCCTCCGTTTACCGCCCGAAGGGGCACACAGGGTAGCGGCACTCGGGGCAGCCGAGGCAGAGGCCGCCTATTCCGAAGCCGGCAAAATCTTCCCGGGTAAGGCGCATCCCCGCCGCGATGCGGGGCAGTACCAGATCAAAGATAGTCGTACCCTGGTACATGACGCAGCCGGGAAGCCCGGCTATAGGAGTACCGTCGTCAAAATAGCCCAGGAGGAACATAGCCCCCGGCACGACCGGCGCGCCGTAAGTTATTATTTCCGCGCCTGATTTTTTTATGGCGCCGGGGGTGTTGTCGTCGGGGTCAACGCTCATGCCGCCGGTACAGAGGATAAGGCCGGGCTTTTCCCGGTGCGCTTCCCCGATGGCCCGCCCTACTTCTTCCACGCCGTCGCCTGTTACAATATGGCGTTTTAGCCCAATATTGAAGGCGGCCAGTTTTTTTACTACTACCGGGGTAAAGCGATCCTCGATAAGCCCTTTGGCGACTTCGCTTCCGGTAGTGATGACGCAGGCGTTTTGCAGTTTGTAGGGCAGCACCCCGAGCAGGGGCGACACGCCGTTTGCCTCGGCGATTGCGCAGGCCTTTTCAAGGCGGGCCTTCGCTATCACCAGGGGCACCGCCTTAACGGCGGCGATCTTTTCCCCGGCCCTTACCGCGCTGTTGTTGTGGCGGGTCACGATGAGAAGATCGCCCAGGGCGTTTATCCGGGTGATGCTATCCGTGTCAAGGCGCAAGAGGCCTTCGTGGCGGGTGAAAATCTCTATTTTCCCTTCAACCGGCCCCTTCCGGTCAACAGTGGGACCGGCGCAAAGGCCGAACAGTATTTCCGCCGCCTCTTCCTCGTGGTACATATCCGCCTGTTTTTCCCAAACGTAAATATGTTCCTTTCCCATGGAGAGGAGCATGGGGATGTCTTCTTTTTGGATGACATGGCCCTTGCGGAACTGGGGGCCCTTTATCTCCCCCGGCACGATACGGGTCAGATCGTGGCCAAGTATATGGCCCACAGCCTCTTCAAGGGCGAATTTCTTCATTCCGCTCATTTTCTCGCACACTCCCCGTCCAGGCCGGTAAGAATATCCAGGCCGTGGCGCAGTTCAGGTAAAATATACTCAAGGTGTTCCCGCACGGCCCCGGGACTCCCCGGCAGGTTGACGATGAGCGCGGCGCCCCTGATTGCCGCTATCGCCCGGCTCAGCATGGCGCGTTTTGTGATGGTCAGGCTGTAGGCCCGCATTGCCTCGGCTATTCCAGGAACAAGCCGTTCCGCCACAGCCGCCGTCGCCTCGGGCATGCGGTCGCGAGGCGAAAAACCCGTCCCGCCCGAAGTCAGGACCAGGTCCGCGAGCCCTCCGTCGCAGAGCCGTTTCAGTTCCGCCTCAAGCCCCCCCTGGTCGTCGGGCAGCAGGGCATAGCTTGTTACCGTATAACCCCAGGCTTCCGCGAGTTCCCGTATAACGGGGCCGCTTTTGTCTTCCCTTTCGCCCCGGGACCCCTTGTCGCTCGCGACAACAATTCCCAGCCGGTAGGAATGGGGATCGGCGCTACCGGACACAGAGTTCGTCTCCCGCGCTGATCGTGCCGCCCTGTATAACCCTGGCAAAGACCCCTTCCCTGGGCATGATGCAGTCCCCCATAGTTTGGAATATGGCGCAGTGCTGGTGGCATTCCTTTCCGATCTGGGTCATCTCCAGGACCACATCCCCGCAGAGGAACACGGTGCCTACGGGGAGCGAGGAAAAGTCTATGCCTTCCACTACCAGGTTTTCCCCAAACGCGCCGTCGTCCACGCGGGCGCCCGAGGCGCGGAAAGCCTCTATCTTTTCGTGGGAAAGCAGGCTTACCTGGCGGTGCCATTTTCCCGCGTGGGCGTCGCCCTGTATTCCGTGATCGGGGACAAACTCAGCCTTTTCCACATTACGCTTCGCCGTCCCCTTCGCCTCGCTCAAACAAACAGCCAGTACTTTTCCCACTACCCTACCCTCCAATCCGGTACATGCCGTCCGCTATACGGCAGTACTCCTGTTCAGGCAATACGCCGCCTTCCCCGCGCCCGCCGCTCACAACCGAACCGGCAAATTTGTGCGCCGCGGGCTTGATTTCGGCAAGACGCAGGACGGCGTTTTTTATTTCATCGTCCCCGGCCCCGGAACGGAGCAGGGAACGGAGGTCCGCGCTGACTTCGCTCGCGAGACAGGCCCGCAGGCGTCCGTCCGCGCCCAGGCGCAGGCGGTTGCACCCGGCGCAGAAAGCCTCGCTTATGGCGCTGATAAAGCCGATCTTCCCGGCAAAACCGGGAACCGTATAATACACTGCGGGCCCGTTCCCGATACGGGAATAATCCCGGCTCAGGGCGCCGAATTCTCTTTCAAGAATGGCCAATACCTCGGCCATCGGGACGCCTTCCAGGGAGGAAGCCGCGCCCAGGGGCATAAGTTCTATAAAACGCACCGCCCTTACTTCGTTCCTGGCCAGCATGGCCGTCGCGGCTAAATCCTGCTCGTTAAAGCCCCGGAGAGGCACGCAGTTCAGCTTGACGGGGAGTCCGGCGGCCAGGGCCCGGCGCATCCCGGCAAGGGCCGCCTCCAGCCTGTCCCGCCGGGCGATACGCGCAAAATTTGCGGAATCGGGGCTGTTAAGGCTTATGTTTACCCCGTTTAAGAGGGAGCGGGCGTCATCTCCCAGGCGGTCCAGAAAGTCCGCCAGGAGCAGGCCGTTGGTAGTAAGGGTAAGTTCCTCAAGAAGGGGGATCTCCCGCAGTTCCCGGATAAAATTTTCCAGGCCGCGGCGGACCAGGGGCTCGCCCCCGGTAAGCTTGATCCGGCGTATACCCAGGGCGCAGAGGAGGCGGCAGAGGCGGAGCGATTCCTCGAAACGCAGTATTTCCGTATGGGGTTTCCAGCCAATCCCCTCTTCCGGCATACAGTAAACGCAGCGCAGATTGCAGCGGTCGGTAAGGGAAAGCCTGAGATAATCCAAGGCCCTGCCTGAAGGATCAGTTATCATGGCATCCCCGCCTCATGTTTCCCGCCTGAAATGGCCGCTCTTGCCGCCCGATTTTTCCCAAAGCCGTATATCGCCTATCACCATAGCCCGGTCCAGGGCCTTGCACATATCGTAAATAGCAAGAAGGGCGGCGGATACCCCGGTAAGGGCCTCCATTTCCGCGCCGGTTTTTCCGGACAGTTTTACCGTGCAAAAAGCCTCGATTTTACCCTCGCCCAGGGTAAAATCCACCGCGCAGGAATCAAAGGAAAGCGGGTGGCAGAGGGGTATGAGGGAGGCGGTCCGTTTCGCGGCCATGATTCCGGCGATCCGCGCCATGCCCAGCACGTCGCCCTTCTTTACCTTCCCGCCCCGGATGGCGGACAGGGTTTCCGCGCCGACCGTGATGCTTCCCCTGGCTTCCGCGAGGCGTTCCGTCACTTCTTTGGCGGAAACGTCCACCATTATCGCGTTGCCCTTCCCGTCAAAATGGGTAAATTCCCTCTCCGTTTCCATACACGCTCCGCAAAAAAATCTACAGGCCCCCGTGGACGCCCAATTGTACTACCGTTACTTCCGTCCCGGACGGCAGCGCCCCCGCGCCAGCCTCCAGGTCCACAAGGCAGTTGCAGCCGGAAAGCGAAAAAAGCCTTCCCGAGGAATGGCCCTCCGGAAGGGTTACGGCGGGCGGCCCGCCGCCTGTGGGTCCGGCAAGGCGGCCCCGCAGGAAACGCCGCGCGGTACTTTTCCCGCCGGGAAAAGGGGTGCGCAGGACGGCCTTTCCGCGCACGGTGTTGAGGTCTTCCCGGCGGGAAAGCTTCGCGAGCACGGGGCGCACCACCAGTTCCATGACCGCGAGCGCCGCGAAGGGATTCCCGGAAAGGCAGAATATCCGCTTGCCCCGGAGACTGCCGCACAGGAAAGCGCTTCCCGGCTTAAAGGCAAGGGAGGATAGTTCCCGCTCAACATGCAGCCGGTCAAATACCGCGCCCATTATATCTTTATCCCCCACGCTCACCGATCCCACGGTGATGAGGATGTCCAGTCCGTCCAGCAAAGACGGGATGACCCCGGCGGCCTCGCCGGGATCATCGGGGAGAACAAGGGGCGGCCGGCAGGAAAAGCCGTATTCGGCAAGCCGGGCCGCAAGCATAACGCCGTTGCTGTTGTAGATCTTCCCCGGCCCAAGGGGCGTATCCGCCGGGGTAAGCTCGTCGCCGATACAGCAAAGGCCGACGGAAAGCGGCCTGTACACTTCCACGCTTCCCCGGCCCATAGCGGCAAGCATACCCAGCAGGGCGAAATCCAGCCGGGCCCCTTCCGGTAAAAAGACCTCGCCCTGTTTAATGTCCTCGCCCCGGAAGATGTAGTTTTCGTGGCGGGCGACGGGCCGGAAAACCAGGACGCCCTCCCCTTCTTCCCGCACCGCCTCCTTGGGCGCCATGCAGTCGGCGCCCTCCGGCATGGCGGCCCCGGTCATGATACGCAGCGCCTCGCCGCTCCGCAATACCCTGCCGTACACCCCGCCGGTGTACACCGTTCCGGCAACACGCAGCCGCGCGGGCCTTTCCGGGGACGCTCCGCGGGTATCCCCGCTGCACAGGGCAAAACCGTCCAGCGGGGAACGGTCGAAAGGCGGATTGTCCGTACCGGCGCGTACTTCCCCGGCGCTTATCAGACCCAGTGCCCCGGCAAGCGGCCTGAGTACGGTTTCAGTCACAGGAAGGGTCCGGGAAAGCAGCAGTTCCAGCGCCGCTTCGAGGCTTGCACGCTCAAGCACGGCCTGTTTCCCGGGGGCGGACGCTGAGCCGCCCTGCCCTGTCTTTCCCGATTATCAAGCGGGAAGCAAGGGACTCCGCGGCTTCTTCGGTAATGGCGCCCTTGTTTTCGACGGTAATGTCCGCCAAACCGGCCACCCGCAGGGCGCTTTCCTTTATCTTTTCGGAACTGTTCTTCAGCATGATAAAGCAGCCTGGCCGGACCGCCTCCCGCAAACTGTTTGATTCTCCCAGGATCAGGGAGCCGGGCGGCACTTTTTCCAGAAAAGCCCGGAACCCCCCGGGAAGGCAGGAATGGGACGCCCTGAGCCAGAATACCCGCGCCGCCCCGGCCGCCAGCAGGCGGGCGGTATCTTTACCGGAAAGCGAATCAAACTCCTCTTCCAGTACATAATCCGGCGAAAAGGAACAGGCGCCGCAGTCCGTCCTTCCCCGGTGGCAGCCGCCGGCCCGGCCCGCTACGGTCGCCTTGAGCGCCGTTACGGGGAAACGCCCCTTGAAGGCGCGGATCAGGGCGCAGGCGGCTACAGTCTTTCCCGCGTTCCGCCCGGAGGAGCCGACAAGCACAAGGGCCGGCGCCTCGATTGCCCCTTTCAACCGATTGCGCCTTTCAATTGGGGCCACGGAAAGCGGCGGCTAAAACGCGCAAGGGATAGAAGCGGAACAAAAAACCTTAAGGCCTTTTGTTTCCGGAGTTTCGCGGAGCGAAACTCCTCCCGAAAATTTGGTTTTTTGTTGGAGCGGATAGCCCGGTCCGTGGGCTTTCCTGCCCGGAGGGCAGGAAGGCCCACGGATGCGCCCAAATTCCGAATTAAAGATTGCTGTATTTTTCATTGACTGGTCCCGATACGCACACTATATTGTAAAAATCAGTGAATTTACACATTATACATACCAATTCCAAAAATTTGCAAGCCCGGATTTTAAGAGGGGAATTTCGCGGGCTTCCGGGACAGGGCCGGTTCCAAATTGTCCGGTTTGGGATACGGCCCCGCAGACAGGCGCGGGCTTTAGCCTCCCGGCTGAATAGTACAAACAGAGAGGTTCTTTATGGCAGTAAAAGAGGTCCAGACAACCTGTTGTTATTGCGGATCGGGATGCCAGCTTTTGTTTACGGTAGACCCGGAAGCAAACAAGATACTCGACGTTCATCCGGTAAAGGGCAGGACCAACGACGGCAAGGCTTGCCTTAAAGGCTGGTACGGCTGGGATTTTCTGAACGATCCCCAGATACTTACCAGGCGGCTGCGGGAACCGATGATCCGCAGGGGGGGCAAGGGATCGCCCCTCGAAGCTGCCGGCTGGGACGAAGCCATTAATTTTGTGGCGGATAATTTAAAAAAGATAAAGGAAAAGTGGGGGCCGGGCGCGTTTCTGGCCGCCGCTTCCGCACGGGGGCCGGGCAACGAGGCGGGGTATATTACCCAGAAATTCGCCCGGGCCGTGATGGGCACGAACAATATTGACCACTGCGCCCGCATCTGCCACGCGGCGTCCGTCGCCGGGTCGCGGCAGACAATAGGGGAAGGCGCGATGTCGCTCTCTATCCCCGAAATCGAGGACGCCGAGGTTATTTTCAATATAGGCTACAACGCTGCCGCTTCCCACCCTATTGTCGCGCGGCGCATTGTGCGGGCAAAAGAGAAGGGCTGCTGCATTATCTGCGCCGATCCGCGCATCACCGAAACCGCCCGCATCGCCGATCTGCATTTGCAGTTAAAGGGCGGCACCAATGTGGCGCTGACGAACTCGCTCGCAAATGTGATTATCAGCGAGGGCCTGACGGACGGGGAGTTTGTCAGGGAGCATACAAAGGGGTTTGACGAATTCTGGGAGATTGTCAAGGACTATACGCCGGAATACGCGGCGGGTATTACGGGGCTTTCGGCTGAGGACATACGGTTTACCGCGCGGAAGTACGCGGGTTCCAAACATTCGGTGATCCTGTGGGGTATGGGAATAACGCAATTTTCGCAGGGGGTCGAGGCGGTAAAGTGCCTTTGCAGTATCGCGATGCTTACCGGGAATTTCGGGCATTATGCCTGCGGTACGGGCCCGGTACGCGGCCAGAACAATGTGCAGGGTACCTGCGACATGGGCGATCTGCCCGATGTGTATCCGGGCTACCAGAATGTTACCGATCCTGAAATCAGGGCCAAGTTCGAGAAGGCCTGGGGCGTGAAGCTCGACGACAAAGCGGGTATCCAGCTTACCCGGGTGCCGGAATTTGTCCAGCGCCAAAGCGATCCCGCGAAACGCCTCCACGCGTACTATATTACGGGCGAAGATCCCGGCCAGTCGGACCCGGATCTTGAGGAAATGCGCGAGTCGCTGGCTATGATAGACTTTGTCGTGGTCCAGGACATTTTCTGGAACAAGACCTGCGAATACGCGGACGCGATACTGCCGGCTACCGCCTGGGGCGAGCATGAAGGGGTTTACACCAGTTCCGATCGCGGCTTCCAGCGCTTCCGCAAGGTTTTGGAGCCGGCGGGCAATGTCAAGACGGACTGGGAAATTACCTGCCTTATCGCGACGGCGATGGGGTACAAGATGCGCTACAACAACACGGAAGAAATCTGGAACGAGATGATAGACCTCTGCCCGAAATTCAGGGGGGCGACTTACGAAAAGATAGAGCGGCAGGGCAGCGTGCAGTGGCCCTGCTGGGACAAAGGCCCGGAGGACAAAGGGACCATGTTCCTGCACGCGGGCGGTAAATTCGCCACGCCGGACGGCATCGGCATCCTGAAAACTTCGCCCTACCACCCTCCGGCGGAGATCGAAAACAACGAATTCCCGCTGACGCTCTGCACGGTGCGCGAAGTCGGCCATTATTCGGTACGCACGATGACGGGCAACTGCCGCCTGCTCCGCAGCCTTGAGGACGAGCCGGGCTGGGTAGAAATGTCCCCCGGACAGGCGGAACAGCTCGGCGTAAAAGAGGGCGATATTGTAAAGATCATTTCGAAAAGGGGCTTTGCGTATACCCGGGCCAAACCGACTGCCCGCGTAAAGACAGGCGCGGTATACATGACATACCAGTGGTGGATAGGCGCCTGTAACGAGCTGACCATTTCGTCCCTTGACCCGGCAAGCCGGACGCCGGAATATAAATACTGCGCCGCCCGCATCGAAAAGATTCCCGATCAGAAATGGGCGGAGGAAGAGGTTAAACGGCGCTACGCGGACATACGGAAGCGTATGCATATAGAAGACGGAGAGTCAGCATGAACCAGTTTGTCAAAGCAATCCCGCAGCGCTGTATCGGGTGCAGAACCTGCCTGATTGCCTGTGTGGTAGCCCACGAGGGGAAGCGCATCTTCGAGATCGATCCTGACGGCTATAACTTTAACCCCAGGCTCTTTATGGTAAAGACCGCGCGGGTGAGCGCCCCCATTCACTGCCGCCACTGCGAGAACGCGGCCTGCAAACAGGCCTGTACTTCGGGCGCTATCAGTATCGAGGAAAACAGGGTCGCCATTAACGCAAAGAAGTGTATAGGCTGCAAGAACTGCGTTATAGCCTGCCCCTTTGGGGCGGTGGAAATCGTGGAGACCGGGGAATTGCTCCCCGACGGCACGCCCCGGAAAACCGCCAGCAAGTGCGATCTCTGCGCGGGCGTGTCGGACCGCCCTTCCTGCGTAAAGGTCTGCCCCACCGACGCCCTGGAACTGGTTACTGAGGAAGCCCTGAACAGCAGTATTGCCGAAAAGCGCAGAAACGCTGTCGCGGCTTCCCTGGCCTAATACCTTGACCGGACTAAATCTACCGCTATGAACGGTGACGCCGATCCGCTGCTTGTGCGCTGTACGGCCTGCGTACAGAGCCGCTGCGAAGTTTTCTGCGGCAACGGGGCCATTGTGCCCGTCTGCGGCGACATTCTGGTGGAAACGCGGAAGTGCGCGGGCTGCGGGCAGTATGACGGGAACCGTATGCCCGGCTGTATCGCCTCCTGCCCGAACGCGGCGGAAAAGCTGGCAGCCGGGCCTGAAGGCGCGGAACAAAAACAGATAAAAGCGGCATTGGCGCTGCCTTTGCTGACAGGAGGAATGTTATGAGTGAAGCGGGAACGTGCTTTGTGCTGGCCGACAGCGAAAAGTGCATAGGCTGCCGGGCCTGCGAAACGGCTTGTTTTGCGGCCCATGAAAAAAAGAATACCAGGACCGCCGGCGCGGTAACATCGCCCTTAATTCCGAATTTGTTCCTGGTGCGTACCGAAACGCTTTCCATGCCCGTCCAGTGCCACCACTGCGAGGACGCGCCCTGCCTCCGGTCCTGCCTTACCGGGGCTTTGTTCAGGCGGGACGGGGCCGTGCTGGTAAACCGCAGCCGGTGCATAGGGTGCAGGAACTGCGCCCTTGCCTGCCCTTTCGGCGCGATCTCCATTGCCCCGCAGAATCTGCTGTCTCTGGCCGCCGGCGCGGGCCCGGTATTCAAGTGCGACCTCTGCGCCAATACCGGGCGCGATTCCCAGGCCTGCGTGGAAACCTGCCCCGGCAAGGCGCTGCGCGTGGTGGACGCCGCCGCCGAGCTGGAGGAAAAGCGGCGGCTTGCCGCGGAATCCATGGGGGCGCTTGCGCTCAGTACAGCCGGGGCCGCCGCAGGCCCCGCCGTACAAGGAGTACAGGGAGAAGGAGGAAAATAATGCCCATCATCAATATAGACCCGGATCTTTGTACCGGCTGCCAGGAATGCTCGAAGGTCTGCCCCGTATACGCGATCGAAGGCATGGCCCGCGAAAAACAGAAGATCGCCGCCGAGCGCTGCGTGTACTGCGGCCAGTGCGTGCAGAAGTGCAAATCCTATGCTTCCGTCCTGGAACACGGGATAGAATTCTACAACAGGAAGCGCGGCGAAAGGGAACTCCCCGACACCGTAACGGAACCGCTGTTCGCCGCCTACAATACAAGCCGTATCGCCGGCCTGATAGCCGCCCTGAAAGACCCCGCCAAATTTACCATGGTCCAGGCGGCCCCGGCGGTCCGGGCGGCCCTGGCGGAAGATTTCGGCCTTCCCTTCGGAACCCTGTCCGCCGGCAGGATGGCCGCCGCGCTCAGGCGCATCGGGTTCGACCGGGTCTACGACACCAATTTCTCCGCCGATCTTACCATCATGGAGGAGGCGGCCGAACTGGTGGAAAGGGTCTCGAACGGGGGCGTGCTTCCCATGTTTACCTCCTGCTGCCCGGCCTGGGTAAAGTACATGGAAAACAACTACGGCGATTACACCAAACACCTTTCCACCTGCAAAAGCCCGCAGCAAATGGCCGGGGCGGTATTTAAAACCTACGGGGCGAAGATCTGCAATGTGGACCCGGCCAGTATCTATAGCGTTTCGGTCATGCCCTGCACCGCCAAGGCTTTTGAGGCGGACAGGGAGGAGATGAACGGCTCGGGCTGCCGCGACATCGACCTCGTAATTACCACGCGGGAACTCGCCTGGCTTGTCAGGAACGCCGGCATTGATTTTACCGGCCTCCCGGACGAAGGCTGCGACGACCCGATGGGCGAGTACACCGGCGCCGGGGCCATCTTCGCCGTTACCGGCGGCGTCATGGAGGCGGCAATCAGGACGGGCTATACCCTTATCACCGGCAAGGAACTGGGCGAAGACGCGGTGGATATCCTGCCGGTAAGGGGCACCGAAGGATTCCGCACCGCCGAGATCAGGGCCGGGGACCTTACCCTCAAGGTAGGAATCGTGACAGGCCTTAAAAACGCCGAACCCGTACTGGAACAGCTCAAGGCCGGGACCCTGGACCTTCACTTTATCGAGGTGATGACCTGCCCCGAAGGCTGCGTTTCCGGGGGCGGGCAGCCGAAACTCCTGGACAACAGCGATACCGCCGGGGCCTACGCGGGCCGCCGCCGGGCCATCTTCGAGCATGACAAGGCGCTTCCCAGGCGGAAATCCCACGAAAGCGGGGCCATTAAAAAGATCTACGAAGAATACCTGGAAAAGCCCAACAGCCATAAAGCCCACGAACTTTTGCACACAAGCTACCGGGGGGCCGCGCATTAGCATTAGCCTTGCGGACAGCGCGCTGATCCTGGCCGGCGGAAAGAGTTCCAGGATGGGCTACGACAAGAAAAACCTGGAGCTTAACGGGGAAAGGGTTTTCGGCCGCCTTCTGGCCGAACTCCGCTCCCTGTTCGGCGAAGTGCTGGTGTCCTCGAACGACAACGGCAACAGCGGGCCGTTCGGCGTCCCCGTCCTCCGCGACGAAATAGGCGGCGGCCCCCTGGCCGGCATCTACCAGGGGCTGCGCCGCTGTTCAAGCGCCTACCTTTACGTAACAGCCTGCGACATGCCCTTTATCAGCGGGGATTACATCGCCTATATGCGGGAACTTCTGGCGCGGGAAAGCTGCGACGTCTGCCTTGCCCGCCGCGAGGACGGCCTTTATGAGCCGTTCAACGCCTTTTATTCCGCAAGCTGCGAAGCGCCCGTAAGGGAGGCCCTGCTTAAAGGCGAGTACAAAATCAGCATGGTTCTCGACCGCCTCCGCCTGCGCGTAATCGGCGCGGAGACAACGCGGCGTTTCGGCGGCGGGGCGATGTTTTTCAACATCAACAGGGCGGAGGACCTCGAACGCGCCGTACAGATCCCGTTTTCCTAGCTAACTCAAATTCAACTAATGAGGGGGGATGCTTATCCCTACTCTTTCAACTTCTTTGACTTTTCCGACTTTGCGGTAAAACCTCCGTATAGTGCCGCGCAAGGGATTGGAGGGGCGCGTAAGACCCGAAGGGTCTAGAGCGTTCTTTGCGCCGCCGGGCGCAAAGAATGGAGCGGAGCGGAACCCCGCAAAGCCCGGTCCGCGGGCAGGACGGCCCGCGGATGCGCCCGCTAAGGCTTGAAATAATCCCTGCCTCGGAAAAGGCGCGCCAGGTTCCAGGAGGACAGGGCGAACACATAGGGCGAATCGTTCCGCACGGCGCTGCGGCGCGTTACCGAGCCGTCTTCCTCGTTAAAGGCAAGGGGCGGCCCCAGCCTGATGGTACGGGCGGGAAGCCCTGAAAATTCTATCAGCACCCTTCCCTCGTTAAATACCGCCTCGCCCGCGCTCATTTCGGGGACATAGTCGTCGGCGCTGGTATCGAGCACCTGGCGTACAAAGGCTTCCACCCTGCCCGTGTCCGTCTCTTCGGGCGCGAGGCCCCCGACCGTCCACCCTTCCCCGGCCCGCAGAATCACAAGCGGCGCGTTTCCCCCGGCAACGCTTTCCTGGTTTTCCTGGGTTTCCCCGCTTTCGCCGGGCGGGGGGGCGATCAGGGTGACCCTGTATACCTGCCCGGTGTCCAGGCTCCCGCTGTCGGGGAAAATTTTCAGGTCGTACCAGGAAGGCCGGGAATAGCTGAGAAAAGCGGCGATACTGTTACCGCCGGAACGGATCTCGTCCTGCCCGGCTTTCCGGTAATAGACTTCCCTCCCCGTGGCGTCGCTGTCGCCGATCAGGAGGTCCAGGAGCGGCGCTTCCCCCGGCCCGCCGGAAACCGTGATGCGGGAGGCCGTTTCTTCGGCAAGGCCGAGGCTTTCGTGCGAGGAAGCCGCGTTTCCCCGCCGGGCATATACGCCCCTGGCGGTCAGTGCCGCGAAGAGGTCTTCTACCGTCTCCGGTTTTGCCGGGTACTCTTTGCCCGAAATTTCGACAAACCACCCGCTGCCGCGCCTTGCCAGGGTTATTTCCGTCTCCCCTTTTATTTCGACGCGGCCCGCCTCGTCCGCCAGCCTGCTTTCCAGCCAGGCGTAGGCATCCTGCCTGCCGCTTACCCTTTCGGGGCTAAAGACGAACGTTGCCGCGAGAACCAGGGCAAGGGCAAGGGTAATTGAGGCGCGGATCAGGAGTTTCTGTTTAAAGCTGGTCTTAAAGATCATTGTCTTAGGCCTCCCCTTGGTTTTCAGATTGGTTTGCCGTTCCCGCCCGGACTCCGGCCGCCCGTCGCCTCCGCAGGGCGATAAGCAGCCCCAGTACGATTACTATTAGGGGAACAATAACAAGGTTGAAGATCCGGGCAAAGGCCATGGCGGCAAGCCGGTTTTCCGGGTCCGTTATTTTGTCGAGCCTTCCCGCGGAAGATTCCCGGCTCCTGATGCTGATAATATCGTCGTCATTCCCGAGCCAGTCCAGGACCTTGACAAAGAAATCGAGATTCTGCTGGCTGCGGGTGTACTGGATATAAGCCGAGCCGAAGTCCGTATCCCCGATAACCACTATGCGGGCGTCTTTTGCCTCTCCGCTCATGTCCGGCAGCTCGCCGTCCATCCCTTCCCTGGCTGGTTTCGGCCTGCCCCTGAACCAGGAGGGGAATTTCCCGGCCAGCGCCGCGCCCAGAATCCTGGTCCCCCTGGTTTCATCTTCTTCCATACTAAAGCTGTAAGTCTGATCCGGGTTAATCGAAAAATTCCCGGTTTGCAGCCACGCCTCGGGAGTGCTGGTAAAAAGCTCTGTCGCTTCCACGCCGCTGACCGGGACAAACTCTATGGGGCTTGCCCAGAAAAGATCGATCCCGTTAAACCCGGAACTTACCGGGTGCTGGGGGTTGCCGAACTGGTTTAATACGCTTATGAAAAACGGGTACTGGATAAAACGTATCTGGGCCTGGCCGCCCGGCCCCACGCTTTGAAAAGGCAGGGTAAGGGAGGCGCGGTCCAGGGCCAGCCAGGGCTTGACATCCGCCCCGTAGGACGACAGCATTGCCAGAAGCCCGCTGTCCTCCAGGAGCCGCGCGGAAGCGCCGTACTGCATATCGACCGCCACCGTCTCAACGGCAAAAAACACCTTCCCGCCGTTCTGTATATAGTTGTCGATGCGGTAGAGATCCCACCCGTCCATATCCTCGACCCCGCCGAAAACCAGGAGCATAGGAAGGGACGGCGGGATTATTATATCGGCGGGAACGATACTGCGGATCTTGTAGCCCGAATTCGCCATAACGCGGTCAAGGTAGGCGTAATTCTGCCCCCACTGCTTCTGGGCGTCCCCTATCAGCACCCCCGCTTCCCGCACAGTGCCCCGTATCATTGCCCGTATGCGGCTTGTAAGATCGTATTCCAGGGTGTCAAGCGAGAATACCGACGGGAGCACTTCCATCATGTCCAGATATTCGATAAGTATCCCGGTGTATACGGTCGCTATGCTGGCCTGATCCCTTTCCACCGTTTCTATCTGCTGCCCCTGGATGCCCAGGTTCTCCGCGGCTTCCACAAGGTTCGCCTTTACCGGGTCCTTTGCCGTTACCTGGATGCGGCCATGGGAATAGGCGGCGTATTCCCGGAGCAGGTCCGTAATCTCGCCGGGCATAGGGTGTATCGAGGCAAGCTTGTCCGAAATAAAATAGGTTATACGCACCTGGTCAGGTATCTCGGTGTAGAGATTCCTGGAAACATCCGAAATCGTATAGGCCTTGTTTTTAGTCAGGTCCAGGCGGAAAAATACCCGCTGGCTGGCAAGGAAGGCCAGCACGAAGGCGGCTATGGCAAAGGCTGCCAGAACGGCCGATTGTTTTTTGTTCATCCCCTACCCCCACTTCCTGAAGAGCAGCGCCTGCGTATTAAGGTACAGGAACAGCGCCGTGCTGAGTATAAAAAAGGCCAGGTCCCGGCTGTCGATAAGCCCCTTGGAAAAACTTTCAAAGTGGAACGAAAGCGAAATAAAATTGACAAAAGACGCCGCCGCCGCCGGCATATCCACCGACTGGGGTATTATATTGACGAACATTACGATGAGCAGCACTACTACGCTCCCCAGAAAAGCCCCGGCCTGGTTTTTTGACAGGGCCGAAAGGAAATGGCCCAGAGCCGCCGCGGAAGCGCCCAGGAGCAGGGCCCCGGCGTATTCGCAGAAGATCACCCCGCCGTCATAACGCCCCAGCGGGACAAGGCTTAAGGGCACGGGGACGGTCAGGGCCAGGATCAGCACCAGCACCGAAAGCGAGGAGATAAACTTTCCCAGAACCAGGTCCCATTCGGAAAAGGGCATGGTAAGCAGCAGTTCCGCGGTTCCCAGCCTCCTTTCCTCGGCCCAGCTTTTCATCGTGAGTACCGGAATCACCAGGACAAATATGATGGGGAAAGCCGCGAAGTAGGGGCGCAGGCTCGCGGTATCCCGCGTGAAATACTGCTGCAGATTAAAGAGCCATATAGCGGCAAAGAGCAATGAAAAAACAACTATGCCGTACAGCACCGGGGAATTCACATAGGAATAGAGTTCCTTCCCGGCCAGGGCCATTATCCTCCGGGTTTTCGCGTTCATAATTTCCTCCCTTTGCCCGCTGCCGCGCCGGAGCCTTCCTCCGCGTCGGGGCCTTCAGTTTCGCCGGCAGTATCGCTGGTCAGTTTGACAAATATATCTTCCAGGCTTAGTTTCTTGCGGTTCATCATAAGTATCTTAAAGCCCTGCGCGACGGCCCAGTCGAAAATCGCCTCCCCCGCGCCGCTCCCGGCCCTTCCGCCGTCACCGCTTCCGCTTCCGCCGCCCAGGAAGAAAGACGCCTTTACCGTGCCGTCGTCAAGAACGCCGGCATTGATCTGCGAAAGCTCCGCGCCCGCGATATCGCCCAGAAGCCTAAGCCTTTCCCCGGCAGACGCGGCGGCAAGGGGGGCCGGGACATCCGGCGCTTTCAGGACAAGCTCCCAGGTATCGCCCCCCTTGAGCGTCCCGGCGATCTCCTCCGGCTTCCCCTGCGCGGCGATACTGCCCGCGTTGAGGATCAGCACCTGGGAGCAGACCGCCTCCACTTCCTGGAGTATATGCGTAGACAGTATTACTGTTTTCCGCTTCCCCAGGTCCTTGATAAGCGCGCGTATTTCGATTATCTGGTTGGGGTCAAGCCCGGTTGTCGGCTCGTCCAGAATAAGGATAGGCGGATCGTGGATAATAGCCTGCGCCAGCCCCGTCCTCTGCCTGAAGCCCTTCGACAGGGTTTCTATACGCTTGCGCCGCACCTGCTCAAGGCCGCACGCAGCAATACTGTCCTCTATAGCCTTCCCGCGTTCTTCCGCCCGGGCAAGCCGGACGCGGGCAATAAAGCCAAGATATTCCGTTACCGTGAGGTCCCCGTAAAGCGGGACGCTTTCCGGAAGATAGCCGATACGCTTTTTTACTTCCACCGGATCTTCCTGCACCGCGATCCCGTCAATCCTGGCAGTCCCCGCCGTAGGGTAATGGTATCCCGTAAGGATCTTCATAATAGTAGTCTTCCCCGCGCCGTTCGGGCCGAGGAACCCCAGCACCTGATCCTTCCCCACAGTAAAAGAAACATCCTTTACCGCCTCCACCGGCCCGTACTTTTTGGTAAGGCCCTGCACCTCAATCATGCCTCAACACCTCCGGAAATAATTAAAATTCAAATAATTAAATCTATAATAATCATAATTCCAATATATGGGGGGGCTGTTACCGTCCGGCGGGCATCGCGCAACAGGCCGCCGCCCGCCCCCCCTGCGCTCCAGCCCCGCCTCGCGGGTCTTTCGCTACCCCCCAAGTATAAACCGCCCCGGAATTTTTAACCGCAAAGTCAAATCGAACCAAAGGTTCGCAGCCAAAAAAGAAAAGCTAATATGCTTACTTTTCTTACTCATTGGAAAGCGCGGGTGTAATACCCAAGAACCCGCCCGCCAGCCCGCGGTGGAGCTTCAGGGCGAATTTTTTACCTCTATAGTTTAATGCATCGCTATTGCCGCTTCGGCCTCAAGATCGATTTTTTCCCGCACGAGGTCACCTATAATGTCCGCCGGGGTTTTGTGGGCGGCTATGGCTTTAGTCAGCAGGTAATCCGCCGTAAAGGAATCAACTGTTATTGAACGGGCGGCCATTGCCGCTTTGCGTTGGGCGAAAAATCCCGTCCCATTGGGGCCTGCTTTGGGCGTAGTTTTTGTCCATTTTTCATCAAGGGCGTCATATTCCTCTTCGGTCAAATCCGGCATAGTTCCTCCTACGCTTCTTCAATCAGATGTTTATAATCATTCCGGCATTTCATGGCGTGAAATATCCGAACCGTATCATGGTCAAGGGCGTTATAATATACTTCAATCGGGTTAGCGTTCTGGTTAAAACCGATAAGCAGCCATTTGTTCTCAGCACCTTCATCGTTTTCAACCTTACCGTCATATTTGGCAGTATCAATGGCCCACCGTATATCAGCCTCAGTAACGCCATGCTTGAAAGCTGATTTGGTAAACTTAATGTTGACGTCCATGTTTTTAGTATATATGAAGATTGGTTTTTGGAAAACACCTCTTTAGTCAACATACTCTATGGGGAACACCGCCCGGTCGCGGGACAGGGCCGTTTCCGGGAAAATCCCGGCGGCTTCCTTAAGGACCTGCTTAAGGTCAAAGTCCGTATAGCGGGGGCTGTAGTGGATCAGGGCAAGCTTCTTTACCTTTGCCGCAAGCGCTATACGGGCCGCCTGGACCGCAGTCATGTGCTTTTTTTCCAGGGCGCTTTCCAGAAGCGCGTCTTCGAACATCCCCTCGCAGACAAAAAGATCCGATCCCGCCACTTCCGTAGAAATTTCAGGAAAAGCCAGGGTATCGGTGACAAAAGAAAATTTCCGGCCCGAGCGCGGCGGCCCCAGCACGTCTTCCGGCCTTACTTCCCTGCCGTCGGCGGCCCTTACCGTTTCCCCGTTCTGGAGCCTTGACCAGAGCGGGCCGCGTGGCACGCCCAGGGCCGCCGCCCTGTCCGGGTGGAACTCGCCGGGCCGCGCGTTTTCTTCCAGGGTATAGCCCATGCAGGGCTTGGTATGCCTTAGAGGGAAGGCGCGTACATGGAAATCCCCGCCTTTATAGACCACCCCGCCTTCCTTGCCGATTTCCTTAATCACTATCTCGTAGTTTATATACATGTCCAGCGCCCGGCGGTTCGATTCGATATACTCGGCGATACGGGGCGGGCCGAAAATATAGAGCGGGTCGTCCCGCTCGACCTGGGAGGAAAGCATCAGCATACCGGGCAGCCCGGTTACGTGGTCCGCGTGTATATGGCTGATAAAAACAGCGGTAATCTTCTTCCAGCGCAGGTTAAGGCGTCTCAGGGAAACCTGGGTCCCCTCCCCGCAGTCAAAGAGGAACAGCTCCCCTTCCCGCCTGAGCAGTACCGAGGTGAGGTGCCGGTTCGGGAGGGGCGCCATACCCCCCGAACCGAGAATAAAGGCTTCAAGGTTCATTGGGGGCAGTTTACCGTATCAGGGGGTTTTTTTCTAGCAGTTTGCGGAAGAGTGCAGCGATTCCCGGCCTGCCCGGCAGAAAGCGGCTTCTTTTACTTATTCGACTTTTTCGGCTTTGCGGTGAAAAAATTCTGTGGGTCAAGTTAAACCCCCGCGGCGGGTTTTCTTGCAAAGTCCCGGGAAACCCTGTCATAAAAGCGGGGGTTCCGGTATACTTTATTATAGCGAACGCGCAAGGGATAGAAGCGGAACAAAAAACCGTAAGGTTTTTTGTTGGAGCGTATAGCCCGGTCCGGGCCGGTACCGGCCCGGATGCGCCCAAAAAAGAAACTGCTGATGTAACTATTCAGTCGGGGGGCTAAAGCCCCCACTCCGCACAAAGTCTTGTCAAGACTTTGTGCAGTATCCGGTTGAACGAGGGGGTTTGGACCCCCTCCGCTCGAAAAAAACTGTCAT
>JAIRZS010000203.1 GCA_031267115.1 Treponema sp. | reverse complement strand
CTGCTTGCCGGAGGGAACGGCGCGGTGGTAAACGCTTCAAGGTCAATACTCAGGGCATGGATGGCGGCGGCGCGTGACGGCGGCGCGGAAGACGCGGGGAACGGTTTTGCCGCGGAGGCCGCCCGCGAGGCTGTCATTGAAATGCGGGACGCCATAAGGGCGGCGGCAAAGGCAAACAGCGCTGCCGCCGGGAGCGCCGGTTATTAATGGCCGCCCCGGAAAGCCTGCCTTTGAAAACCCTGCGCCAATCGCCGCTGCTCAGTTCCGCCGCCATAGCGGACGGGATATTCCGCCTGGAATTTGACTGGCCGGGCCCGGCGCCAAAGGCGGGGCAGTTTTTTATGATCAAGCCTGAAAGAAGCTCCGTATTCCTCCCCCGGCCTGCCGGCGCGGAATCCTTTGGCGGCGGGAAACTCCGCTTTCTCATTGCCGTGCGGGGAAGGGGAACCCGCGAGCTTGCCGCGATGCGCCCCGGGGAAAGCGCCGGATTAAGCGGCCCGCTGGGAAACTGCTGGGAGGATTTCTTCCCGCCCGAAAATCCCGGAGACGGCGGGAGCGGGGGCAAAGCCATTGCCCTTGTCGCCGGGGGAGTGGGCGTCGCGTCCCTGTCGTCCCTTGCCGCCAGTTACCCGGATCGGGAATTCGACTATTACCTCGGGGTCAGGGCCGCTTTTAAAGACCATGCCGGGGAAGCGGCCTTCCTGGGGGAGGCGGCCCTTCACCACCGCCGGCTTCTTGTGGCGGCCGAAAACAGCGGCGCGAAACACCGGGGGCTTATCACCGGCTTTTTCGACCCCGTAGGATACCCGGCGGTCTTTGCCTGCGGGCCGGAGGCTATGCTCAGGGAGGTAGCGGCCAAATGCCGGGAAGCGGCTGTCCCCTGCCGGGTCAGCCTGGAGCGGCGAATGGCCTGCGGCGTCGGGGCGTGCCTGGGCTGTACGGTTGTTACGGGCAAGGGCAACCGCCGCTGCTGCGCGGACGGGCCTATCTTTAAGGCAGAGGAATTTGCTTTCGATGAACAACAGCAATAAACGACGGCAATGAACAACAGCAATACCGCCCGGCAGCAGGACGCCGCGCCGTCCGGGCAGGGGACGCCCGATCTCTCCGTTACCATAGCCGGGGTGCGCTTTAAAAATCCGGTAATCGCCGCCTCCGGCACTTTCGGTTATGGCCGGGAATACTCGGGGCTTTTGGACACAGCCGCGCCGGGCGGTATCTGTACTAAAGGCCTTACATTTAACGCGCGTACCGGCAATACCGGGACAAGGCTCCGGGAAACCGCTTCCGGCCTTTTAAATTCAATCGGCCTTGAAAACCCCGGCGTCGCCGCCTTTATTGAAGGGGAACTCCCCCGGCTCCGCGCCCTTGGCCCGGTAGTAATCGCCAATCTTTCAGGCTCGACGGTAGAAGAATACGTTCAGGGCGCGGAACTCCTGGGCCTATCTTCCGTTGACATGATAGAACTCAACATCTCCTGCCCGAACGTAAAGGCGGGCGGCATGGCTTTCGGCCTTGACCCGGAAGCCGCCTCCCGGGTAACACGGGCGGTACGCAGAGCCGCCGCGAAACCGCTGATAGTAAAACTGTCTCCCAACGCGCCTTGCCTTGGCGAAGTGGCAAAGGCCTGCGCCGCCGAAGGCGCGGACTCGCTTTCCCTGGTGAATACCTTTAAGGCCCTTGCCATTGACATTTTCCGGCGGAGGCCGGTGTTTGACAACATTACCGCCGGGCTTTCGGGGCCGGCTATAAAACCTATCGCGCTTCGCATGGTCTGGGAGCTTGCGGAAGAAGTAGATCTGCCGCTTATAGGCATGGGCGGCATTGCCTCGGCTGAAGACGCGCTGGAATTCCTCATGGCCGGGGCCGCCGCTGTCGAAGTGGGGACCGCCACCTTCGCCCATCCCCCGGCCATGACCGAAATCGCGGACGGCATTTACGCCTACATGAAGGGGAACGGCATTGAAAGCGTGGAAGAATTAAGTATCAGAAAAGAACGGCGGGAAAAATTTCCATGCTAAAAAATACGGTGTGGAATTTTACCGCAAAGTCGAAGAAGTCAAATAAGTATAAGTAAGGAAAGCTAAGATGTTTGTTTTTCTTACTTATTCTACTGTGAACCATTGGTTCGATTTGACTTCGTGGTTATTTATATTTCTTTGTGATTAGGTCCAATCAGCGTATTAGGTTTCCCCGTCGGGTTTCTGGTATTGCAGTTGGTAGAGCGTGGCGTAAAGCCCGTTTTGCGCGATAAGGTCCTCATGCCGGCCCTCCTCTACAAGACGGCCGCCAGAAAGCACCATGATACGATCCGCGTGGCGTATGGTGGAAAGCCGGTGGGCTATTACCACCGAGGTGCGGCCCGCCAGCACCTGCCGCATTCCCAACTGGATCAGATGTTCGGTTTCAGTGTCAATAGAACTGGTAGCCTCGTCAAGCACTACAATGGCGGGATTATGGGCGATTACCCTGGCAAAACTGATAAGCTGCCGCTGGCCCGAGGAAATATTGGCGGCGCCTTCCGAAAGCATAGTCCGGTAGCCGCCGGGAAGCCGGGAAATGAATTCATGCGCGTGTACTGTTTTGGCGGCTTCCTCGATCCGGCCCTCGTCCATAGGGAGTCCCAGGCTGATATTCTCCGCGATGGTCCCGGAAAAGAGGAACACATCCTGCAATACCGGAAGCACCGACCGGCGCAGATCCTCAATCGGTATATCCTGAATGGGGACTCCGTCGAGTTTTATGCTGCCCCCGTCAATATCCCAGAGGCGCGCGAGTACATTCGTAATTGTTGTTTTTCCCGCCCCGGTATAGCCTACAATGGCGGCCATCTCCCCCGGATTTACGGTAAAAGAAAGGCCGTTAAGCACGTCTTCGCCTTTTTTATAGGCAAAACGCACATCGTTAAATTCAATATGCCCCCTCACAGCCCCAAGAATGGAATGCTTCCCCCTGTCCGGTATGGCTTCTTCCGTATCAAGCAGCTTGAACACCCGCTCCCCTCCGGCCATTGCGGACTGGAGCAGGGTGTACTTTTCCGCAATGTCCATCACCGGAAAATAAAACATGCCGATAAGGTTGATAAAGGCGATAAGCACTCCCAGCGAGATCGACAGTTTTAGCACCATGGCGGCCCCGGCGGTGATGATTACCGCGGTAGTCACCGTGGACAGCCATTCCACCAGGGGCCGGAAGGTGGCAAACACGTACATCTCCCCCAGATTGGCGTCCAGCAGTTCCCTGTTTCTCACGTCGAATTCAGAGGCGCTCTTCTTTTCGCCCAGGAAAAGCTGCACTACCTGTACGCCGGAGAGCCTTTCAGAAAGGTAGGAGTTTACCCGCGAACTGGCGGTCCTCTGCCTCCTGAAAGCGTCCCTGGCCTTAAGCCTGCTGATAAGCGTAACTACAAGCACCGGCGGCATGGTGGCGAGGGTTATGGCGGCCAGGGACGGGGAGAGGAGGAACAGGGTAATAAGCACCCCTATCATCACCGAAAGATCCTTGAGAAAGGCCACCAGAACCGAAGTGAAAAATTCGTTTATCGTTTCCACATCCCCTGTCAGGCGGGTGACGATTCTTCCAACAGGGTGCCGGGAAAGGAAATCCGTAGACTGGGAAGCGGTTTTCCTGAACAGGGCAAGGCGCAGATCCTTCATAACATGCTGGCCTATCAGGGTCGTGGTCCAGGTCTGGACAAAAGCGAAAAAGAAAACCGCGCACAGGATTATAAATAAAAACAGCACGGTCCTTATGATATACGTAATGTCTTTTCCCCTGACCGCCCTTATTTCCTCCGGAGAGAGGCCGTACAAATCGCGGGTACGTATGGCCGCGTTCCTGTCCTCCGTAACAAACAAATCCGGCCTCGCGCCAATTACTTCCCGGGCCGGGCATTCTTCCCCGCAGGAAAAGGCGTACCATCTCTCATCCTCAAAGATTCCCCTGCCCTGCAATTCGCCTTCCGCTTTTCCGGAAAGGCGCGTATCCTGCCCCTGGGAAATAAACACCCGGTCCCCTATCTTTACGGCGCGTTTTTCCGCGATAATAGCGTCAATAGCATTACGCGATTCCGGTGAAAGGCCTGCACGTTCCCGCGCCAGAACGTCCGCGCGGATTACGAGGTAGCGGGCGAGCACGGCCTCGTCAATCACCCGTTGCAGCAGCACCGGGACAAAAAGCTCGCCGATAGTGGAAGCCCCCAGGGTAATAACAATGAGGAAGGAAAGGAACTTGTACGGCTTGATGCAGGAAAGGATTCTTCTGACAATGGCGCTGTCGTAGTCCTTTACCACTTCCTCACTTTCAAAATATTCAGACATCGCGCCCCCGTTTAACGCCGCCGTCCCGCGGCCGCCCTCCGGCAGAACGGGCCGGATAGCCGCTGTCAAGCTGCTGGAGCTCGGCTGTCTGCGCGTAAAACCCGCCCCGCTCAGCCAGTTCGCCGGGTTTTCCCGCCTCGCTTACCCTCCCCCTGTCAAGCACAATCACCCAGCCGGCGTTCCGCAGTGTCGATACCCGGTGGGAAATAATAATAGTCGTTTTCCCCTTCCGTTCCCGAAAGAGCGCCGTTAATATCTTCTTTTCAGTTTCCGCGTCCACCGCCGAAAGGGAATCGTCGAGGATCAGTATTTCGGGCGCCCCTATCACCGCCCGGGAAATGGCAACCCGCTGCTTCTGCCCGCCCGAAAGCGTGAGCCCCCGTTCCCCTATCAGGGTTTCCCAGCCCTGGCGGAAATTTTTCAAATCCTGGTCAAGCGCCGCAAGCTCCACCGCCCCGTTAAGCGCCCCTTCCCCTTCCGGAATCTTTTCCCCGCTTCCGGCCTGCGGCTCAAGCCCGTAATTTATGTTATTTTTCAGCGTGTCCGAAAAAAGGTAGCTGTCCTGCGGGGTTACCCCGAAGAGACTCCTCAGGGTCCGCAGGTCCCAGTCCGCTACAGGTATCCCCTTTACCAGCACGGTCCCCGGCGGGGGATCCACCATGCGCACCAGCGTCTTTATCAGTGTCGATTTTCCCGCCCCGGTACGCCCCAGAATGCCGATCGTAGCCCCCTCTTCAACAACAAGATCGATACCCTCAAGAACATTGCCGCCGCCCGGATAGGAAAAAGAAAGAGAGCGCAATTCAATAAGCGGGGCTTTCACCCGGCCTACCGGAACGCTCCCGGCGGAAACTAGCGGATGTTCCGGGGAAGCAATAGAAGGCTTTGTATCAAGCACTTCGTTTATCCGGGCAAGCGCCGCCGCCCCCCTCTGGATCAGATTCACCATAAAACCCGCACCCATAAGCGGCCAGATCAGCATCTGGAGGTAGCTTTCCAGGGCCACAAAGTCGCCGGGAGTCATCAAGCCCTGGACCACCCGCTGCCCGCCGACAAGGAGCAGTATCAGCGTGGTAAGCCCCGACAGGAACGCTATTAAAGGGAAAAATATCCCGAAAAATTTTACCAGGACCATGTTGGCTTTCCGGTAATCATCGTTGGCGGCGGAGAATTTACCGGCAAACCAGGATTCCTTGACAAAAGACTTTATCACCCGGATACCCGCGAAAGTTTCCTGCACCGTATCGCTCATTTTGGAATAGGTTTCCTGGACCCGGAAAAACTGCTTTCCCACTACCTTTCCGAAGAGCAGTATCAGCGCGGTAATTACCGGCAGGGGGAGGACGGCAAAAAAGGCGGTACGGGCGTCCTGGATAAAGATGATGATCACGATGGCCACGCTCATGGCAATGCCGTCAAAGACATTAACCAGCCCCCAGCCTATCGCCATGCGTACCGCGCCCAGATCGTTGGTGGAGCGGGCCATAAGGTCCCCGATCTTGTTCTTCTGGTAGAAATCGTACGAGAGAGTCAGAAGGTGTTCGAAAATTCCATTCCGTATCTCCGTCTCAATGCGGCGGGACGCCCCGTGAATAAAGAAACGCCACCAGAAACGGCCCAGGCAGATGCCGCCCATAGCGCCGGCCATTCCCAGCGCAAGAAAAAAAACCGCTTTCCATTCAAAATCGCCCAGGCTGATTAAATCGACGGCCCTCCTCATCAGCTGGGGGATCAGCATCTGCGCGGCATCTACAAATACCAGGCAGAGAATGCCAAAAACGTACTGCCGCCGGTAACGGAAAATATAGGGCAGGATAGATTTAAAAACTCTAAGGGACACTTTCTCCATAAATTACCAGTTTAGCTATAATAAGCCGGGGGTTCCCCTTTTTTTGCGTATATCTTCCTTTAATTTATTGCTCCACGCCTCCACGGTTTTCTTGATCTCTTCCGCATCGGATCTTTCGTTCAATAAAATATGGAGGCGTTTCAGCGCGTTGAGAAAATTGATCGCCTGCTGAAAGTCTTCCGATATCTGGCTTGATAATTCGTACTTTTCCCGGTAGCGTTCCGCCGCCTGGGCAAGCAGCCTCTTTGCCATGCGCAGATGAAAAACAGTGGCCTCGTATTCTTCCGCCCGCGGATTAAGATTCGTCACCATGCTTTTCATGTCTATCATATTTTTCGCGGCCGCCGCGAGCCGGCCGTCAAGGCCCACAAATACCCATCTCCATTTGGAAGAATAACCGATAAGGTCTTTTAAAAGATCGATAGCAAGCCCCATTTTACGGATAACGAAGTAACGCTTTTCCCCGCTTGCACCGGACAGCATTGCTACTTTGTCCTCATAATCGGAAAAAGGCACGTCAACAAGGGGGCTGACAAGGTTTTCAATATAGGTAATGCCTTTATACAGGGTCCTGCGCGCCTCATTTAAAATATCTTCGTTGTGCCTCCTGCAGATGCGCTGAAATATCCTGCATTCAATAATATAGTAGGACGTGAGGTTAAACATTTCATCCGCCAGAGTTAGGCGGGCCAGCGCCGCGTCCTTGGCATTGGCGGGCAGATTATCCAGCAGTCTCTTTTCTTTCTTGATAATCGCGTTTACCGTTTCCGTATACGGATCGATTTTTTCCAAAAATTTTTTCTGCCTGTCTTCCAGTGAAATCTTAAACATTCCTAGCTCCGCCTGTATTTTGCCAGAAGTTCGTCCGCGTGGGCCAGGGCGGCGCTCCCCGCAGAATCTCCGGCCAGCATCCGGGCAATCTCCCCCCGCCGCTTTTTACCCTCAAGCGGTGAAACAGTGGTCAGAGTCCGCCCGGATTCTACATGTTTCTCTACTTTTAAATGATTATCCGCCCTGACAGCGATACTGGCAAGATGGGTAACGCAAAATATCTGTTTTATTTTACCAATTTTCGCAAGATACTCGCCCACAGAAAGGGCCACCTCGCCGCCTATCCCCGTGTCAATTTCGTCAAAGATAAGGGTTTCAAGGCTGTCCTGCCCGGAATCGGCGAGCGCCGTCTTTATGGCCAGCATGATTCTGGAAAGCTCGCCGCCGCTCGCGATCCGGGCCAGTTCTTTCAGAGGCTCGCCCCTGTTGGCCGAGATGAGAAACTCTACCTCGTCCGCGCCCCACTGCCCGATCACCCGCGGCCCTTCCCCCGGCCTGCCCTTGGCGGCCACTGAAATCTTAAACCGGGCATTGGGCATGCCGAGGCTCGAAATAATCCCGCCGATACGCGGCGCAAGGCTTTCCGCAGCAGCGGCCCGCTTCGCGCTTAAGGCCGCCGCCCGGCCGGCGATCTCTTTTTCGAGCGCGGCAATTTCGACCCTGAGCTTGTCCCTGTTTTCCCCCGCGCCGGAAAGAGCCTCTATCTCGGCTTCCGCCTGCTCCCGGTACGCGAGGATCGCGTCCTCGTCCTGAAGGGGAACGGCGGGCGGGGGAACCGCATGGCCGGAAGGCGCGGCGTATTTCTTTTTGAGCCTGTAGATCAGGTTGAGGCGCTCCTCCACCTCCTCAAGGCGGGCCGGATCATTACGAAGCCCGTCCCGGTAGGAACGGAATTCCGCCGACATATCCTCCGCCTCGTAAAAAAGATATTCCAGCCGTTTTTGTAACGCCGCGAGGCCCCCGTCGATTGCGGCGGCGTTGTCCAGGGCGTTTTTCGCGCGCCGGGCCAGGCTCACCACGGATAATTCCCCGTCAAAGAGGGTGTCCGCGCAGGTATTTACAAAACCGGCAAGTTTTTCAAAATCCCCCAGCCGCGACGCCTCCGCCTCAAGCTCCCGGCTCTCGCCGCTTTTCAGTTTCGCCCGGCCAATCTCCTCAACCGCGTAATTCAGAATCTCCAGCCGCATTTCCCGGTCATGGGCCGAGCTTAGCGAGACTTCATATGCCTTCTTTTTTTCCGCAAGGGAGAGAAACAGCCGGTTAAATTCAGCGGCTTCTTCCTCAAGGGCGGCAAAACGGTCCAGATAACGGCGGTGGTTTTCCCTGCGTAAAAGCGATTCATGCGCGTGCTGGCCGTGAATATCGAAAAGGATGGCCATAAACTCTTCCAGATCGCCGCGGGTAACCGGTGCGTTCTGTATATAGGCGGCCCCCCTGCCGGAGGATTTAACGCTGCGCCGGATAACAAGCTCCCCGTCGTCAATCTCAATGCCCCGGCCGGAAAGCCATTCCAGGGCTTCCGCATTGTCCTTTCTGAGGGACAGCACCGCGGAGACACCGGCCTCTTCCGCCCCGGTGCGGATCACATCGGTATCGGCCTTCGCGCCCAGCAAAAAACTCAAGGCCCCTACCATGATGGATTTTCCGGCGCCGGTTTCCCCGGTCAGAATCGTAAGCCCGCCCCGGAAAGAAATGGTAAGGCTGTCAATAAGCGCGTAGTTACGGACAGTCAGTTCCTCAAGCATTGGGGCTGCCTCCGGACCAATTCAGTTTTGTCCGCAAAGCCCTGTAGAATCCCTGCCTTCCCGACGCGATAATCTTCGCCTCATACGGGGCCTTGCGGATAAAGACCCGGTCGCCCGGTTCCAGGGGAAAGCTCTGCTGGCCGTCCACGGTCAGCAGCACCCCGCTCCTCTGCTCCGCCTCCACTTCGGCAATTATCGTCTCGCGGGCGGGTACCACGACGGGCCGGTTCGAAAGGGTAAAGGGGCAGATCGGGTTGATAATAAACGCGTCAATCTCAGGATCAAGGATGGGACCCCCGGCGGCGACAGAATAGGCGGTAGAACCGGTAGGCGTAGCCACAATAAGGCCGTCCGAGCGGTAACGGCCCAGATCCATAGTCTCACCGGCAAAGCCGGCGGCAGCGCCGCCGCCCATGCTTACATCAAGGCATATTATCTTCGCGATACCCGACGCGGAAATAACCGCGTCATTAAGGCAGTGAGTGGTAATAACATTTGCACCCCGCCTGTCCACCGTAATGTCCAGCATCAAACGCCGGGAAATACCGATCCTGCCCCGGCGCCAGCCCTCAAAAACTTCCCGCCACTCAAGGGGATGCACCACGGCGATAAAACCCAGGGTGCCAATATTGATGGGAAAAATAGGCGCCCCCAGGGGGGCAATGGTCCGGGCGGCAAAAAGCACCGTCCCGTCCCCGCCAAGGCAAAAGGCCAAATCCAGGGGCGTTTCCGGAGAGCCGCCGTCCGCATACGAGGATGTTTCAATACCCAGGCGGCCCAGTTCCGCGCACAGTTCTTCCACCAGGGAAGGAGCTTCCGCCTTATGAGAATTGACAAACAACAACGCCCGCCTTATTTCGGCCACTCCAGCTGCCCCCCGGGAAAATACCTGCCCGGCCGCTTACGGCAAAGTCAGAATCAGTTTCGCTACTTTTTCCGTTTCCGCGCCCGTCAGCCTGGGGTACAGGGGAAAAAGCGCGGTCCTCAGAGAAAGAGAATACGCCTCCGGGCACAATTCCTGGGAAATACCGCCGGAACCGGCGACAGTTTCCTCAAAGGCGCTTTCCACGACTATATCCTTTTTTTTGGCGTAGGCCTTTACATCCTTCATGCCCGTCTCAAGGACAAGCGGGAACGCGTAGAAATTGTACTCGATGCCCCGCTTTTCCGCGTCCTCCCCCTGGACAAACATCTTATGCCTGGTTCTAAGCGCGGGCTGCACATACGCCTCGCCTATAAGCCGCCGCTTTTCCATATTCCTCGCCGATTCCCTGAACTGGGCAATCGCCATAGCCGCGTTAAGATCCGGCAGGCTGTATTCAGGAAGCGGCGACAAGGCCCGCAGAGCCGAGGCGTCCCGGCGTCCCGCGGCGTAGAGCAGCGCCCCTCCCCCCGCGGTAAGCATGTCCCTTTCCTCAAGCCCCAAAATGGCAAGCGAGCCGAAAGAACCGGCCCGCTGTTCCCCAACCCTGGTCCCGTAGCTTTGTGAGCAGTCCTCGATCACCGGAAGCCCCAGGGCGCACAGCGCGGCCATATCCGGCACATAGCCCAGGGTATGATTCACCACGATACAGCGGGGCGTAACCCCCTCCTCCTTCTTCGCCAGGGCCGCAGCCGCCGTTTCAGCGTTCATCACGGCGGAACCGCGCGGCACATCGCAGTAAACCGGCCTGAGCCGCATATCTTCCAGAACCTGCGGATAGTACCGGGGCGAAAGCGCCGAAACAAGCACCCCCGCGCCCTCCTCAAGGCCGAGCGCCTTCAGGGCGAAAAAGAGGGCCACAGCCGGACTCCTCAGGGCAAGGCAGTAATCAAACTGGATATATTCTTTGGCGATTTGGACAAGAGAACGCGACAGCTCCCCGGGCCCGACCCGGTCCCGCGCCATAGCCGTAAGAACCGCGTCCATCTCTTTACGCCTGATAGTCGGCGAGCAAACTTCAATTTTCATGCAAAACAAAGACCCCGGTTCATCATACAACAAAGGGAAGATTTGTGCAATTTGCCCTGCGGCGCGGTTTTTTTATATACCCGGGCGGGGGAAGCCTCCCCCTACGGGCGTAACACGGTTACGCCCTACCCCCTCTGCGGGGGACACCCCCGCAACGCCCCCGGATTCACGGGCTGGTGGATTCTTACCGCAAAGTCGAATGTGTTTAGTATAATCAACTACCCTTCTTTACGGATAAAGGCGTCCCGGTAGCCGGAGGCTTTAAAGCGCTGCAGCAGCGCGCCGCTTTCCCCCAAATTTACCGGGCCTATAAGGATACGGTACAGGGGCTTTTCAAGGCCGCCGCTTTCCTGCACGGCCAGGGGATAGACAGTGCTTATCCGTAAAAGCTCGGTTTCCACAAGTTCAGGAAGGGTGTATGCCGCCAACTGAAGGTAGTACTTCCCCCTTTCCAGCCTGCTTATCACCGGGACGGAAAAACCATCCGTCAGGGCAGGGGCCCGGGGCAGGCTTTCCATAGGAGGCGGCGCTTCCGCGGCAGGCGGGATCACGGGCGCGGCCGGATTGGCCTCCACAATAGTCACTTCCGTAATGATCTCGGGGGCGCGGGGCGCGGCCCTTTCAATCGGGGATACCAGGGGCTCTATTACCGGGTCGGCCTGGACAGCCGCCGCCGGGGGCCGGCTCCCTATCGGCGGGATAATGTACTCTTCAAGAACGGACCGGCCGGCATAGGCTTCCCCCGGCCCCCTCAGAGGGGCTATCTCGGCTTCCGGCGGAAGCCCCAGATAGGAAGATTCAGGGGGCCGCTGTTCCGCCGGGATCAGGGAAAATTCCGCCGGGGGCCGCGGCGCCGCGGCGGGCGATGAAGACGCGACAAGAGGCGCGGGGGCCGGGGCTGCCGGGCTTTGGGCGGTCATCCCCGGTTCAAGTCTTTCCGGCGCCTGTTCGGCAGGATAAGCCGTATTGGCCGCGTCGGAAACAATCACCGGCTCAGGCGTGTAACCGTAAACGCCCGGCACGGTAGCGGTATTGGTTTCCCGCGCCGGGGCGCTTTCATTCCCGCCTGAATCCGCTTCCGCCCTTCCCCGGGCAGGCAAATAAGATTCAGGGAGGTCTACAATATCTACCGCGGCGGGATTGGGCGCTATGGGCCTGGAAGCAGCCGTATCGCCGGAAACGGAACCGCCGCTTTCCCTTGCGGAATCTTTTTTAATCTCGTCGGCGGCCTGCCTCACATCAAAGCCCGAATCCCTGGCAGCCGCAATGGCGGCGGCGGGGTCAAAATCGGGGTCTCCGGAAGTATCAAGCTCATCGGGAAAACGGGAAAAACCCACAGGCTCCGAGGGCATGGTCATGCGGATACGGCCTATAAACCTGGAGTGAAGCCCGATAGCGCCGGCGGCGTCCTTGGACAGAATCGCCAGCAGGCCCGGCGAATCCAGCCCCGAAGCGACAATTACCCGGATAGTCTGGCTGGTTTCCAGATTGGTAACATCCACAACGGTATTCCGGGGAAAGGATTTAGTCGCCACATAGTAGCCTTCCTCGGGCAGTTCCCCGTTAAGGCTGACCGAGGCGGCCCCTTCCCACACGGAGGCGCTTACGCAGAGAAGCGCGGCAAGTATCACAAAACCGAAAAACGCGATTCTTTTCATTACTCTCACTCCAGATAGGGAAGTATTTTCATTGCGGCCCGTTTGGCGCTGAGGAAATCCTCCCCGGCCCGGGTTCCCTGAGGCCCCGCGAATTTTTCTTCCCTGACAAACCTGAAAGGGGCTGTTTTAAAAAGCCTAAGGGATACCTGTTTTGGTTTGGGTATTGGGGAAGTATTTACAACGCCGTTTTCCCGGTAATCCAGCAGGGCCAGGACAAAGTAATCGGCGCCCCCGGCGTTTGCCTCCGAGAGGGCTTCGGCAGCCTCGTCGGGAAACTGTTTCGCGGGAGGCGCGTCCAGCCGTAAAACAGGCGCGTTGCTTACAATATGGCCGGCGTCAAAAAACACGTCGAGCAGGCCGCTTTCCCAAAAATTGCTGTATTCGGAAACAGCCTGTTCCTCCGGAAGCCCTGTTTCCACCACCACGAAAGAGACGGTATAGGCGGAAGCCGGAACAAGCGCCGCGAAAAAAATAAAACCCAATGTCCAAAACAACCTGCCGGAACCCATAGTTCCTCCCCGATAAAATAGCCGTAACTATTCAGTTTATCACTTGCCAAGAATTGCCAAGCGGGGGTAGCTCGAAAAAAATGACAGTTTTTTTCGAGCGGAGGGGGTCCAGACCCCCTCGTTCAACCGGATATGGCAAAAAGTCTTGACAAGACTTTTTGCGGAGTGGGGGCTTTAGC
>JAIRZS010000183.1 GCA_031267115.1 Treponema sp. | reverse complement strand
GGATTCCCGCAAGGCAGACGATCTGTTTGTGGCACTGTTCGCGGAGCAGGGCCGTCGCTTCCCTCCTGATCAGACTACGGTCCGGCATAATAGGCTCCCCTATGTTCAGGGTGATAAGGGGTTTGTCATGATTGAACAGCCGGTAGAGTCCCCGGGGCGGGCGGTATGAAAAGGCCATGGGTATAACGGGAATATTGTACTTGTAGGCCATACTGAACATGCCCTTTTTAAAGGGGCGTATGGGCCGGTAGTAAGGCCAGTTGCTGCCTTCGGGGAATACATGGAACCATTTTTTCCGTTTATGGAGTTCGTCGAAAGCGTTGTTAAAGTACCGGATTGTGTGAACATCCGTAGGTACCGGAATACCCCCGGCCAGGCGGATAAGGCCCCGGTCGGGGCCTGAAATATTTTCCTTCCAGGCCGGGAAATACAGCCGCCGGAAATGTACCGCCTGGAGGATAATTAAAAAATCCCAGCGCAGGACGTGGTTGGACACGGTCATGGCTCCGTTGCGGAACAGCTCCCGGTTCTTCTTTAGATTGGCCCGCCCCCTGATCCTGAGCCCGAAACGGACGGGGGAAATAAGGAACACCAGGGTAAATATCCCCAGGTAGAGAAGGGCGCTCATTATCCTGAAACCCGGGGACTTGTCGAGAAACGGATAGTGTTCGTCTATGGAGATGTCGAGTTCCTTTGGCTTGAGAATCATGTGTTCGTCAGGGTTGGCGGGGTATTTCAGGTTAAGCTGCGGTACATAGGGGGCGCCGCCGGGATCGTGTTTCATGTATAAACTCCGTAAGGGCTTTAGCCCTTTCAAGGATCTCCGGCCCTTAGTAAAACTTTGTCAGGCAGGTCGAAAGGATTGGTACATAGGTAACGATAAAAACCACCGCCATCTGTATAAGCAGGAAGGGGAATGCGTAGCGGGCGACTTCTACAAAGGGCTTTCTAAAACGGTAGCTGGCAAGGAAGAGGTTCATCCCTACCGGGGGGGTCAGGAAACCCGCCTCCATATTAATAAGGAAGATAATCCCCAAATGTACCGGGTTTATGCCATAGGCTGTTCCCAGGGGGAAGATAAGGGGCAGTACAATAAGGATCGCGGAAAAAATGTCGATAAGGCAGCCGGTAATAAGGAGGGATATATTCAGAATTAAGAGGAAGGCGTATTTTGAGGAAACCGCGCCCTGTATCCACCGGGCAAAGCGTTCCGGCCCCTGGGTATCCACGATGTAGTAGGACAGGGCCTGGGCGAGGGCGAGGATGGAGAGTATGCCCCCGATGATGGGGAGCGCCTTCGCGAAAACCCGGCGGATTTCGGACAGCCTGATATCCCTGAAGACGAATACCTCCACTACGAAGGCGTAGATCGCCGCCGCCGCGCCTATTTCCACCAGCGACAGGATCCCGGAAAAATAGCCCGCGATAAGGAGAAGGGGGAGCAGTATCTCCAAAAGCGAATTTTTAAGGGCGGCCCCCGCCTTTTTCAGGCTAAAGGGTTCCCGGGGGACCTTTGCTTTAACCGAAATGACAATCCCGAAGAGCGCCGTCCCCGCCGCCAGGATAAGGCCGGGGAATATACCCCCCAGGAAGAGGTGGATGGTGTTGGTCCTGGTAGCGGCCCCCACCAGGATGATGGCGAGGCTTGGGGGGAAAAGGATGCCTATACTGCCCGAGGCGGTAAGGAGGCCTATGGAAAATTTCGGCGGATAGGCGGAATTTTCCGAAAGCGCCATATAGAGAATGCCCCCCAGGGCAAGGATGGTTACGCCGGAAGCGCCGGTAAAGGAGGTCAGGAAGGTGCACATGCACACTGCCGCAATGATCATGCCCCCCGGAAACCAGCCGAAAAGGCTTTTGAAACAGAACATCAGCCGTTCCCCGGCTCTGCTTTCGGAAAGAAAAAAACCCGCCAAGGTAAAGAGGGGGATGGCGACAAAACTGCTCTGGGTCAGGGCCGTGTATATCTGGTTGGAAACAACGTCAATTTCACCGCCGGATCCCTGGATAAAGATCAGCGCCGCCGCCCCGATAACCACGAAAAGAGGCGTCCCGGCCAGGGCCGCCAGGATAAGGATTATCAGAGCCGGGGTTTTGAATTGCCCGGCCAGGGTGAAAAATGCGTCGTTTATGCTGTAGCCAAAGTCCGGGATATTGAAACCCCAGAGAAATTTGAAAATAACCGGCAGGGAACAGACAGTCCCCAGCAGGACGGCCAGCGCCGGCAGTACCCGGGCTTTCCCCCGGAGCGGGGTCAGGCGGGCAAAACAGAAGGCCATTACGGCATAGCCTATGGGCATAACCAGGGCAAAAACCTGGTCGGGGATAAAGCCGATCATCTGGCCGGGGGAAAGGTAGATTTTAATAAAGGAAGCCGAACACCAGGCAAAAACAGTAACGGTAAAGGCGGACAGGAGGCCCGAAATAACGGCGAATATTCTCTTCAGTTTTTCATTGGAACTGTACTGCACAAGCCCGATGGAAAGGTGATCCCCTTCCCTGGTGGTGATCATCCCCGCGAGAAGCCCAAGGGCAAGCAGCAGATGCACAATAAGCCCCGGGGACGCGGGTACCCGGGAATGAAAGAATACCCGAAGGAATGCCTCCGAGGCGGGCAGCAGGGCAAGGCAGATCAGGGAGAAACAGCAAAATCCCCGTTCGAATTTCCACAAAAAAACGGGTATTTTTTGCATGTCAACGCCTGCTTCGGTGGGCTTTAAGCAGGGCGTTAATTTTTCCGTATATTTCCCGGTTAAAGGCGGTACCCAGCAGGGCGGGAATGATCCGGTCGGCATCGTCGTACCAGAGCCGTTCCTGGGCCGGGCTCAGTTCGTTGATAATAAGCCCGTAGCCGCGCATGGCCGCGATAGCCTCGGCCTCAAGCTGCTGGATAGATTTGTCCAATTCCGCCTCAAGGCGCTTGGCGATCCGCAGCAGCGCGGGTTTGTGCCGTTCCGGGATAGAGCGCCAGGCCGCTTGGTTCATGACGATACCGCCCATAAAGGGGGCGATATTAATCGACGCCATGTTTTTGGCCACCCCGAATATCTGCAAGCCCCCCACATTGACCGGGCTTTGGTATACCGCGTCGATCATCCCGCCGTTCAGGTAAACAAGTACCTGGTTCATAGCCACCGGGACCAGCTTATAACCCATCGCCTTGAAAGCGTCCATCAAAGCCGGCTCCTGATCGTTGATCCCCAGCTTTTGGCGTTTCAGATCCAGGGGCACGAAAACCGGCGCCTTGGAGAAAAACTTGACCCAGCCGGCCTTTGACCACGCCAGGGTAAAAAACCCTTCCCGGTTGATCTTCTCTTCCAGATCCGGCTTCAGGCTGTTGAGTACCAGGTCCAGTTCCGTATCGTTGCGGATCAGGAAGGGGCAGCTCAGGGTCATAATTTCATGGCCCGGGGTAATGGCGTTAAGCCCGAAGGAGCTTAAGATCGCCGCCTGAATCTGGTTCCCCCTGAGTTTGCGGAGCACATCGGCTTCGCTTCCCGCAATGCCGTTGTGGTATACGATAAGTTCTACTTCCCCGCCGGTAGCCTCGCTCCATTCCCTGGACATGCGGTTCAGGGCCGCCCCCCAGGGGGTCCTCTCGGGAACCAGGGAGGCGAGCTTGACGGTGATCTTCCGCCGCTGCCCGTAAGCCCGGCCGGGAAAAAGAACAGTGCCAAGAACCGCGCAGAACAGCAGCAAACGTCCGATATTGTGTTTCATTTTCCCTCTGAATCGGCTTTCAGGATTTTCAATACTAATTATATTGTATCCGCAAGGCCGCGCTCCACAAACTGCTCTGCCAGAACTGGCGTGACCGCGAAAGAAGGGGAGTTTTTTACGATCATTATTTTTTAAATTTGAATTTGGGCGCATCCTGCCGTGCCGGGCCTCCGGCCCCCCGCGCCCGGACCGGGCTTTACGCTTGTATCTTTTTTGCCTCCGTCAAAAAAGGATACCGCTCCAATCCCTTGCGCGTTCCGTAGTGAAGCATTTTACCGCTATTTTTTTACCGCAAAGTCAAATAAGTCGAATAAGTATAAGAAGGAAGGAAAGAAGTATCGCTTTCATAGCGCGCTTAGTGAACTTATCAAACTTCTTCGACTTCGAACCTTCGGTTCTATTTGACTTAGCGGTGAAATTCAGGAATAAAACTTATACAACTTTGCGCCAAATTCCTAAAGCTTGTTCATTATTGAGGCATTTATTCCTATCGGTTCGCGTTATTCCTCCGTGATTGCGGCGACTTTCCCGCCGCGCAGTTCTTTGGGGTAGATAATGATGCCCAGCTTTTTTTCAAGTTTCGCGAGCTGGCGCATTTCGCCGGCGTCCCCGATGGTAAGCATGATCCCGGCCTTCCCCATGCGGCCTGTGCGGCCTGCCCGGTGTATGTAGGCGTCCCCGTTCTGCGGCACATCCATGGCGATGATGTGGCTTATACCGGCAATATCAAGGCCCCGGGCCGCGAGATCGCTCGATACCAGCACCGTTACCCGGCTTTTGCGGAAATCGTCCAGTGCCTGTTTCCGGCTGTTTTTGTCCATGCCGCCGAAAAGCGCGGAAGCGGCGATATGGCGGTATTGAAGCCGGGAGAGGATGTTCCCCGGCTCCCCGGCCCCGCCGATAAAAACCAGGGCTTTCCGGGGTTTCGCGGCGGCCAGAAAAGAACGCAGGGTATCGATTTTCTTCCGTTTCTCGCTAAAGATGGCCCAGTGCTGGATGCGTTCTCCCAGGACTGAGCGGTCCTGGGCTTCGATAAAGGGAAAGCCGGAAGGAGAGCCGCCGGGGAGATTACCGGAAAGGCCGTCAAGAAGGCCGGGCGTTTTTTCCGTATCCAAAAGGGACAGGAGCTTCCCCCTGGTTTTCACGGAAAGGGTGGCGGAACAGGCGGTAACAAGAAGCCGCTTTTCCTCGCCGCCGGGCCGCGATTCCCGGATAAGACGGAGGAGCTGCCCGGTTTCCTCGGCCAGTTCCGGGGATACAAGCCGGTCCCCTTCGTCCAAAACCAGGTACTCAAGCATCCCGAGCCTGAGCTTCCCCAAACGGGCAATCTGGAGCAGGCGGCCCGGATTCCCGATAAGGATATCCGGCTTTTCTTTCCGCAGCCCGTCAATCTGCCGGGCCGTATTGCCTCCGCCTATGAGGAGCGCGGCCTTTAACCGGCCCGGGAGCGGGGGCGTGTTTCCGGGGGAAGCGTCTCCGTGGGGAACGCCCCCGGGAGAAGCGGCGGCCCCCTGCAGCAGAAAGTCCGCCTCGGCCTTTATCTGGGAGCATAGCTCGTAAGTAGGCGCGGCAATAAGCGCCCTGGGGCCGCCCGCCGCTCGCCGGGCAGGAACGGGTACGGAGGCAGAGGCAGCAGGGGCGAGAAGCCGCTGGAAAATAGGGATAAGGTAGGCAAAAGTCTTGCCCGTACCCGTGGCGGAACTAAAGAAAAGGCTTTCGCCCGCCAGAAGGCGGGGGGATACCAGCGCCTGGACAAGGGTAGGGGAGGAAATGCCCCGCCCGGCAAGGGTTTCGATAAAATACGGGCTTACGCCCAGGGCGGCAAAAGAGCCAAGAGAGCCGGACGCCGCTAATCCTTCCATTTCAGTATTTTTTTCCAATATCCGTCGCTCCACTTCCACCAGCTGCTGGAAATTATCTCTTTGCGTTTTTCGGTAAACCATTCCGCCACCGGGACCCTGGGCTGCCCGTGTTCCTGCAAAAAAGCCGACCGCGTGTCCTGGTAAATCGCCTCAAGCTTTTTGGTAAGGGAATCAATGGACCAGGCCGAGGCGTGAAGCCGGGCCTCGTCGATCTTCCGCCGGTAAAGCCCGTCGTCGCTCAGAAGATCGAGGACCCTGGCGGTAAATTCGCCGGGATCGTTTTTGACCATAAAACCGCCGTTATCCCCGCCCATCACCATAGCGGTCCCCATTTCCCCAATCGCCACCACCGGAATTCCGGAAAACATAGCTTCCAGGGTCACAAGCCCCTGGGTCTCGGTAAGCGAGGGGAAAACAAAAATATCCGACATAGCGTAGACCAGGGCCAGATCCGCCCGCTCCATATAACCGGCAAAAACGCAGCATTCCCCCAGTCCCTTTTCTTCCGCCTCTTTCCTGAAATATTCCAGATCCGGCCCGTTGCCCACAAAGAGAAGCACCGTCTCCGGATACCGGGAACGGATAGCGGGGAGTATCTCCAGCAGGAAACCCAGGTTTTTTTCCCGCGCGATACGGCCCGCAAAGAGCAGTATACGCTTGCCCTGCAATACCGGGTACCGCCCCTCGAATTCCTTCCGGAACCCGGCGGCCTCGGCCCTGTCGTGTTTGAAAATATCGGGGTCAATCCCCGTAGGCAGCAGGAAGGCTTCTTTTTTGATCTTGTACTTTTTTACCAGCTCCCTAATCTGGGGCGTGGGGACTATCACCTTGTACGGGCGCCTCAGTATGTTCTTGAGCACGATCTGCGCGAGAAGATGGCAGAGAAAGACCGGAACCATAGGCATATAATTGACGATATAATCCTCCCACATAGTATGGAAGGTATAAACCACCGGCAGATTGTAGATTTTCCCGTAGAGAAAGCCGAACTCGGCAATAATAAACTCCGTATTGACGTGGATAATGTCCGGCCTGAAAATCTCCACCTGTTTGGCGACCCGGAACCACTCGGAAAACTTTGCCAGCCTGTCTTCCTTGGAAACAATAGCCGGCATGGAAGGCACCCGGATAATTTTGAGCAGGTCCGGCGCGGCCCCGTCTTTCCCGTTCCCCCCGGCAGGGAAGCCCCCCCCGGAGCCTGAATCCGGATAATCGGCGCAGACAACCATCACCTCGTGCCCGTTTTTTACCAGCGCCCGTGAAAAACTATCCACCGACACGGTAACGCCGTTCACCCTTGGCCAGTAAGCGTCGGTAAACATGGCAATCTTCATCGTATCAAAGTCTCCTCTTCCTCCGGGGCGGTTTACCGGCCTTTGGGCCTACCCAATCATTATACCAGCATACCGGCCCGTTATTCCATACATTCTTTAAGGTTCCCTGTAAAACCAGGAGGCTTGGGAATTTGTTCTTTTACATACAATTTTTGATTCTGAATTTGGGCGCATCCCCGCCTTCGGCGGGGACCGGGCTTTACGCTTGTATCTTTTTTGCCCCCGGCAAAAAAGGATACCGCTCCAATCCCTTGCGCGTGCCAAAAATCGCCATCCATGGCGATTTTTGGCATCGGAGTTTGCCTATGGCAAACTCCATCTCTCCGCCATTGGCGGAGAGCAATAAAAACAGCGCCATCCATGGCGCGCATCCGTGCCGTTTTACAGCTTTGAGTTTTTGCTCCGCAAAAACTCATGAATCATCACAGCCGGCATCCCTGCCGGCCCGCCTGCGGCAAACTCCATCTATCCGCCAATGGCGGATAGCAATGGAAACAGCGGCATCCATGCCGCCGGCGTCCCTGCCGTTTTACAGCTTTGAGTTTTTGCTCCGCAAAAACTCATGAATCACCGCAGCCGGCATCCCTGCCGGCCCGCCTACGGCAAACTCCGGAAACAGCGGCGTCCTTTCGCTTTCTGCCAGGCAAACTGAGAATTGCTGTATGCATACACTCATCTTGACAGCTTAAATGGTTTTTGTGATATTCTTTACAATATTTCGTAAAGGATGCCCATAATGAAGAAGTACTTTTTCTGGTTAGGCATTTGCGTCATGTTACTCACCATTTCCTGCGCGTCTCAGGCGCCGGCGGAGGCCGAATATCCGGCCGGTACCGGGAACGGCGTCCCCCTTGACGAAGCGATTGCCGATATTGCGTCCTACTATGCGGCAACTCTGCCCGCAAACGCCAAAATCGCGCTTACCGGCTTTGAAGCGGAGGCGCGGCTGCTCTCCGATTATATTTTCGAGGAACTCTGGATTCATTTTGAGGATCGCGCCTCATTTACGCTGGTTGACCGGCAAAATCTGGAACTGATACGGAAGGAACTGGAATATCAGTATTCCGGCGCGGTAAGCGATGAATCGGCGCAGTCTATCGGGAACCAGTTTGG
>JAIRZS010000150.1 GCA_031267115.1 Treponema sp. | reverse complement strand
GTTTCGAGCGGGGCTACCTGGCTCGCGTCCGTACTGACCCTGCTCCCCGCCCTGCTTATCGGGCTTTTATGCATGTTCGTAGTCCTCAGGGCAAGCGCGCTCATCCTCCGGGTCCTTGGTACCATGGGCATTTTCGTGATGGAAAAAATCATGGGGCTTATCCTCGCGGGCTTCGCGGTCCAGCTTATCTACAACGGGCTTCTGTCCCTCGGCATTATCCGGCCCTAACGGAAGCCCGGCTTTCAGCGGAAAGAGGTTTTACCACGGAACGCGCCTGGAAAGAAAAAAATCCATGCATTATCCTATCATGAAAAAACGGCAATAGGGGAGGGCGGTTTTACGCGGGCAGGGATTATAATAAATTCTTATCAGTATCTACCGGGCGGGGCTGTGCAATGATAATTTATCATCGAAATATAGGGCAAAATCCCAATAAGGAATTATTATCAGGCAAAATATGATAATAAATTCTTATCGCCGGGGTATTGACGGCGGCCGGATTCGGGGGTTTAATGGAAATATGGACATCATGGATTACGCCGCCCTTATGGTGGATTTCCTGGGCAGGGCCTGCGGGGAAAATTGCGAGATAGTCCTGCAGGACCTTAGGGAGGGGCGGATGTGTATCACGGCTATCGCGAACGGCCATATTTCGGGCCGGGCGGTGGGCGATCCCCTGACCCCGCTTGCCCTGCGCATGGTGACAGGGGGGATATGGAAAAAGCAGGACTATGTCTGCGGCCACCGGGGAAAGGCACGGGATTCCAGGATTCTCCGTTCCTCCACTTTTTTTATAAAGGCGGAGGCAAAGCTCCTTGGGATGCTGAGCATCAATGTCGATGTAAGCAGGTACATTAACCTGAGCGAGGGTATTCTGGCCCTGGGGGGCCTGTCCCCTGAATCCCAAAAACCAGCTGCTGAAAACCGGAAAGGCAGTCTGATCGGCCACGCGGAGGCGGCCATAAAATCGGTACTGGAAGAATTCGGAATTGCCGAAAATAAAAGGGAGAGCTTTACGGCGGAAGAGAGGCTCGCCATTGTCGAACGGCTCATGGACCGGGGGGCTTTCCTGATCCGGGGTTCGGTGAGCGGCGCGGCGGAAAAGCTGCGCTGTTCCGAGGCAAGCCTTTACCGGTATATCGGCGCCGTTAAAAAGCGGAAAGCGCTTAAAAACAGGGAGAGGAAAAACAGTGGGGGATGAAATAACGGAAGGCGGGCAAGCCGGGGGCAAGGGCGGCGGGGGCGGAAGCCGCGGCATGGCAAAAAGCTCGATTGAAGCCCAGCTTGAGGCAAATTCAAAGTACCGGGAGTCCCCTGATCAGGAACTGGTCTTTCACTATTCAAGGGAGCGCAGGCTTGCGCGGGCGTCGGAAGCGGTAAGGGCAATCAACGAGCCGGGGCCGGCAATGAAGGGGGGCTTTGTGCGGGTGCTTTTCGCCACCCGGTCCGGCGCCGTGCTTTTTATTACGATTGCGATACTGTGCGCTTTTATACTCTTTGTCCACTATACCCGCGGCCGGCCGGATCTGAAAATAGGGGGGAACCAGGTTTCGATCTCGGCGCTGCGTTATTCGGGCGCGACTTATATAGAACTCCGGAAAAAGGCCCTGGGGGATGATTACTATACCGGCACTGTTGATCTGGCGCTTTCCATTCCCCAAAAACTGATGGACGCGGAAATGGCGGCGCCTATCGTGAATAAAAGGATTTTCTTTACCCTTGAGGGGGAGGAAGAATTCCGCTTTTCCCTGCCCTTCGACGCCCCCGAACTTATCCTCCTTATACAGGCGGGAAACGAGTTCGGATCTTTCCAGATGAAGGGAATTACGGAAAACGCCCGGTAATAATTATATTACCCTGCCCCCTGTTAATTTCTTTCAAAATGTGATAAAATCTATTTTAGTATGGTGCAATTTTATTTTCTATCAATACTGCTTAACGCGCTGGCGGGTTTTTTTCTGGTTTCCGGTTTTATGAATGACGCCGGCAAAGCCCAGGGCGAAGGCAGCCCCGCGTATTCCGGAAATCCGCATATCCCGGCATTTTTAAAAAACGAATCCCTCCGCCTGGTTATCGGCGTCCTCTGCATGGTCATGGGGCTTCTCAAGATACTTTCATCGACCCAGGGGGACATTCCTGTTATCGGGGACCTTTTCCCCGCCCTTGCCGGCCTTACGGCGGGGTTTGTCCTGGCGTTCGATTTCTACCGCAGCCGGAGCTCGCTGGAAGAAGACCGGCCTGCCGGTTTCGGCCGGTTCCTGCTGAATCACAAGAAAGCGATCGGGTTTGCGGCTATCGTCTCCGCGGCGCTCCACTTTCTTTTTCCTTCGGTGCTGCTGCTTTAATGGACCCCGTTTCTGTTGCGGGTATCACGGTACAGGGGGAGAGGCTTTTTGTCGCCCGCCGCATTCCGGGCGGGGATCTGGGGGGGAAGTGGGAATTCCCCGGCGGCAAGGCCGAGGAAGGGGAAAGCTGCGAAGAAGCCCTGATCCGGGAATTCCGGGAAGAATTCGGGGCGGCGGTGACGGCGGGCCCCTGCGTAGCCTCGGCCTCTTTTGAACACAGGGGGGTTGTCCGGGAACTGCGGGCCTTCCTTGTTAAATTTGAAAGCCTTGATTTTACGCTCCGCGAGCACAGCGCGTGGAAATGGGCGGATATCGGGGAAATTGAAAAACTGGATTTTGCCGGCTCGGACCGGAAACTGATCCCCGCCCTAAAAGTATACCTTGAAAGAAATTCCCGTATCTAAGGCGTGGAAACCCGCGCCGGATGTCCCTCCCGGGCTGTATGTTTCGGCGCCCGCGGTCTTGAATCTGCTATGCCCCTTGGCGCCGCTTATAGAGCGCCAGGATACCCGCAGGGACAGGGAACAGCGGCTGTTCGGGAAAAAAAACACCCGGATTTCTGGTTCCAATGCCAGCCCGCCCTGGAGGCGATCCTCGAATTGCGTACTTTTCAGCAGGTGCAGATCCTCGGCGGCGGCCTGAATGAAAGGGGACACGGTAAAAGAGCAGTCCAGCGCGAAAAATCTTGAGATGGGGAAACTGGCGGCGACGCCCGGAGAAAAGATAATCCATAATTGCGTATACTGGATTCCCGGTCCGGGAGTTTCTGATTTGGGAAAATAATCTTCCCAGGGAATTGGTTCCAGAGGGCCGGAATTGGGGCCGTACTGGATGTACCCGTCCCGGGAGAGCCATCTCAGTTTCATATAACTAAAACGCCAGAAAAAAGAGATTGCCGGGTTAAAAGCCCCGCCGGGGTTTAAAGGAAAGGCTGCCCCGATATCCCCGTCAAAAAACCAGGCGTCCTCTATGTAGCTGTCGTGCCTCGAATAATTTGTCAGGTAATCTTTTTCCGGGTGCAGCCAGTCGCGATCTTCGATAATGCCCGATCTGCCGGAGCTTCCCAGCTTTACGGAAAGATCGGTGTAAAGGCCGGCAGGCCAGGAAGGCGCCCGCGCTTCGAAAGACAGGGCGGCGCCGTAATATAAAAGGGGCTTCATGTCCCAGAGCAGCTCGCTCAGGTATTTAGTGGAATTGTCCTTATAAACAATTTCCTCGCTCCAGCCGTAAAAAAAACCCAGGCCGGCCTCCAGGGAAAAAGAGAACAAACCGGAAAAAAGAGGCGATCTTTTTAAAGGTTCTTCCGCTTCAGGGGAGGGGGGGAAGGCGCAGAAAAGGCAGAAGCTGATGACGAAACACCTCTTTAGGGATATATTCATTGTTATGAGAGTATGTGCTATTGTTCCCCCTAGTCAAGCTGCCCTGATCGCCGTCCTTGCGTTATTTTCCCTTTCCTGCGTTCCGGATTTCCCCGGAAGGAAGGCCGGCGAGATTACCGTTGTCCCGCCGGCAACCCCCCCGCTTTCCAGGCCGGTTCTGGGTTACGGGGTGATCAGCGTTACCTATACCCGGGTGACCGCGGAACCGAGCCAGGCGGCTCTTTCCCTGGGCTATTTCAGGCGGGGTTCTGTTGTGGAAGTTGTCGAAAGGCGTTCCGTTAGCCACGGGGAATTTGCGGAGTCCTGGGTGTTTGTAGAAGGGGCGTACCTCGGCTGGCTCCGGGAGGACGCGATCCAGATATACGATAACGAGGCCAGGGCGAAAACCGCCGCGGAGTCGCTGGCCCAATGAAAGCGCTTTTGGGGTACCTGATCCCCCCGCTTGTCGGGGCGGTGATCGGGTTTGTTACCAACGCCATTGCCATAAAGATGCTCTTCCGCCCCCTGAAGGAGATACGGCTTTTTGCCGGGCGCGGCGGCTCCGGGGGCAGGGCCGGAATCAGGGTCCCCTTTACCCCCGGCATCCTGCCCCGGCAGCGGCACAGGCTGGCGGACAGCATCGGCGCGATGGTGGAGCGGGAACTCCTTACCCCCGAGATAGTACGGGAACGGCTTGGAAGCGACAGCGTCAGGCAGGGGGCGGCTCAATCGATCTCGCGTTTTACGGAGAGATTGTCCCAGGTTACCCTGGAAAAGCTAAAACTCCCTCATGGCATAAAGGCTCTCCCGGGCGGCCCGGAAACAGAATCAGAATCAAATGGAAGTACCCATGCCGGGGACTCCGGGCCGGAGGGCGCGCTGCTTCTTGTGGAAATCCTGCGGGATTTCAGCCGTTCCCCCGTCTTTGCCGGGTTTCTGGACAGCCTGCTCGGCTCCCTGATCGAAGCCGCCCTGGGGCGCGCCGGCGGCGATCCGGAAAAAGCCGGGACGCCGCTTGCCGCTCTGAGTGTCCCGGAAATTCTGGGCAAAGAGCGGGCGGCGGCCTTCAGGGAGCGCCAGGACGCGGTTGTCCGGGAAACGCTCAGCAGGAAAATGGCCGGGCTTCCGCCTGGGCTGGGATCGCTTTTCTTTGAGATTTACCCCGCGGCGGTGTCGGCGCTTTTCAAATTGCTCGGCAGGCAGGATATCCGCCTGGGACTGGAAATCCAGGGGCGTATTTTCCTGGACAACGCCATACAGAAACTCTCGGCCATCCAGCGTTTTCTCATTTCCGCGGGCCAGTATGACAGGACCCTGAGCGAGCGTATGCCGGAAATCATCGACGACCTTGTCAGGCAGCTTGAAAAGCTGATGGCGGATAACGCGGTCCGGAAGCGGGCCGCGGACTACTTCTCGAACGCGGCGCTTTCCCTGGCCGCGGAACCGGCCAACTACGATCGCCTGGTCCGGCTGGTTTCCGATACCCTGTTTTCCCTTGAAAGCCGGCCTGTGGGGGAGCTTCTTGGCGCGTTTGGGATAAACGGCGTCCCGGACCTTGCCGCGGGGATTCGCCGCTTCCTCGCGGAGGATAACGCCGGCGGGGAAGGCAGCGGCCTTGCCGGCGCGGCGCTTGCGGCGCTGGAAACATTCTTCGCCGGGCACGCCGCCATGACCCTGGGGGAATTCCTTTCCATCAGCGGGGAAAAGAAGCGCCGCGCGGACGGGCTGATACTGGAAAGGCTGCTTTCATTTGCGGGAAAGCATACCGAATCGATTCTTAAAACGATAAATATACGCGCCATGGTAACGGAG
>JAIRZS010000084.1 GCA_031267115.1 Treponema sp. | reverse complement strand
TTTACCGCGTAACCGTTAAGCGCATAAAAGCGGTTTCGGAAGATTTCAAGGTCGGCGGGCCGTCGCTTTCAAGTTTCCGCGATGCCCATGCGGAAAGTTTTTTGCGGGATTTTCTGCGCATCTGCGCCGCTGAAAATCTTCCCCTGGATTTTGTTTCGGGCCATCCGTATCCGGTTACCTATTACAACGAAGGCGAAAGGCGGCGGGAGGTTTTCTGCGATTCGGACAGCACTAAAGATGACATAACCTGGTTTCGCGGTATTGTCCGGGGTTATTTCAGCGGAAAAGTAGAACTGCATTTTAACGAATGGAATAGTTCGCCCCGCGAACGGGATCTTGCCCATGATACCGCTTTCATGGCGGGTTTCCTTCTGCATAACTATTTTAACTGCCGGAATATGGCGGATTCTCTTTGTTATTGGGGCTTTACCGACCGCTTTGAGGAACACGGCCTTGATCCAAACGAATTTCACGGCGGTTTTGGCCTTGTAAGCATGTCGGGCTTCAAAAAACCACAGTACCACGCGTTCCGCGCCCTCTTTGCCCTCGGGGAAGATGTTCTTTCCCGGGGTAAGGATTATATTGCAGCGTATTCACCGGCAGCGGGGGAAATACAGGTTCTTTGCTGGAACTATGTACACTACAAAGATTCCTACGCTTCCGGCGATGGCAGCCCCTGTGATTTTTATGAACGCTATGCGATATTCGATGAAGGCGGGCCGCTGCATTTCAACATCAGGCTGACCGGGCTTTCTTCCGGCGATTATGCGGCGGAAAAAACCGTGTTTAACCGTACCCACGGAAGCATCTTTGACTTCTGGCTGAAAAACGGCGCCCTCGGTTCATTGAGTTCTGAACAGCATGATCTTCTGTATACCCAATGTGCGCCGAAAATGGGCATAGAAATCTTAAAAGTTTCAAATTCCAGTCTTTTTATCGAAGAAACGGTCGAACCCTTCGGCTTTACCCTTCTCAAACTGCGGCCAATAGCAAAAAATGAGAACTGATTAAGGCCAACGCCGTTATTTTTCACTGTCTGCCGTTAAAAGAGCAAAAAAAGGGAATAATATCAGCAAAAAAAGCAATAGACGGTTTTCCCTATCAAAAATACCCTGATACTGTATGAAACAATTACAGCCAGAAGGGCGGACAAAAGCCGGCGCGGGGGCTTCTTTTTTCAACGCGCTCAGGCGGGACGGCTCTCTGTATATATTTGCGCTGCCGGGGGTATTGTTTCTGCTGTTTTTTTGTTATTTCCCCATGGCGGGCCTTGTCCTGGTATTCAAAAATTACAACTTCCGGGGAGGTATTTTTGGCAGCCCCTGGGCCAGCCCCCTGTTTCAGAACTTTCTGTTTTTCTTCAACAGTTTCGACAGGGCCCTCCGTGCCACAAGGAACACCGTTTTTTTGAACTTGTTGTATTTTGGCGTTACAACGGCAGTTTCCGTAGCCCTGGCCGTTATGCTGGCCGATATCAAGAGCCGCAAATTTGTAAAAATTACCCAGAGCATCATGTTTTTTCCGTTTTTTATTTCATGGATGGCCTTTGGTTCAATTTTACAGTCAGTACTGAATTACAACCTGGGAACGCTGAATAAATTAATGGTCTTTTTTGGCGGGCAGCGCGTGGATTTTTACGGGAATCCCGGTTATTGGTGGGCTATTCTGGTAATCTGCAACGTATGGAATCAGGCGGGGTATTCTTCCATCATATATTACGCCGCCCTTACAGGCATTGACCCGACCTATTACGAAGCGGCGATGGTGGACGGCGCGGGCAAATGGAAGCAGATTACGGCGATAACGCTGCCCATGCTGCGTCCTACGGTAATCATGCTTTTTATGTTGTCCCTTGGCAATATGCTGCGCGGAAATCTGGCAATGATCATGGGTTTAACAAACCTTAATCCGGCCCTGCTCCCCGTAACGGATATTATCGATGTGTTTGTGTACCGGTCCGGCATACGGTCAGGGGAACTGGCGTTTTCTTCCGCAATATCACTGTACCAGTCTGTAATTGGTTTTATCCTGGTCATGGTCAGCAATTCTGTTTTAAGAAAAATCGACAGGGAAAACGCCCTGTTTTAGAACAGGCGGCAGAAGGAAGAACACAGCATGGCAAAGGATATCATGATTAGGTCATATTCAAAGGGCGACAGGGCTTTAACGGCGTTTTTTTACGCATTTGTAACTCTTTTCGCGCTGATGTGTCTGTATCCGCTGGTCCTTGCGTTTTCCGCGTCTTTTTCTACGGAGTCGGTAATTACGGCATCCGGCTTCTCCCTTATCCCCCGCAAGCCGACGCTGGATACCTTTAGTTTTATGCTTTCCCAGCGCAGGAACATGATACTTCTGGCGTACCGCACTTCCATTACCGTAACCCTTCTGGGAACCGCCGTGTCGGTAATAGTTACCGCCATGTACGCGTATGTCATCTCGGTACCCGGCTTTAAGCACGCCGACAAATTCGCCTTCTTTGCCTATTTTACCATGCTTTTTAATGGGGGAATGCTCCCCTGGTACATCCTCTGTACCCGGTACTATGGCCTGCAAAATACCCTCACCGGGCTCATTATCCCCTACGGGATGAATGTTTTTAATATGTTTTTGATGCGGAACTACCTCCGCACTATTCCCGCTTCTCTCTATGAATCTGCCCGCATTGACGGCGCGGGGAACGCCGCTGTCTTTTTTAAAATTGTTATGCCCCTCTCCCAGACCGGCCTTGTTACCATTGCGCTTTTTTACGCCCTGGGTTTTTGGAACGACTTTTACCTGCCCCTGATGCTGCTGTCAAGGGATAACCTTGATACGCTGCAGTATATGCTTTACCGGATGATGAGCAATATACAGTACCTCGTAACCAACGCAAATAACTCAATGGCGTCCCGTATACAGCCGCCGCTTCAAACCGCCCGTATGGCCATGAGCGTGTTGGCTATAGGCCCGGTAATTCTCGTGTATCCATTTGTACAGAAGTATTTTGTCAAGGGTATCATTATCGGCGCGGTGAAAGGCTGAAAGCCGGACTCCGCGCCAATAAAAATTATAGGAGGGAACTATGAAAAAGTTTCTTTTTGTGCTGATGGCTTTTGTACTGGCCGCGGGTCCGGCGTTTTCGGCGGGCCGGAGGCAGCAATCGGCGGCGGGCGGAAAACGTACCGTTACTTTTATCATCTTTGGCGATAAAACTGACCGGATGGTAGAGTACATGGCCAGTGATCTGCCGAAACTTTTGCAGGATAAGGGCCTGGGCGACCTTACCGTTGATCTGCAGGTACTACCCTGGTCCGAATACGTTGGGCCGGGCATCGAGCTGCGGTATGCGAACGGCGAGGATTTTGCCACCTGGACCGGTACGCCCGAACTGCCGCGTTTTGTGAGCAAGGGGTATCTGCTCGAAATTACCGATCAAATGATCAATACCTACGCGCCAAATGTAAAGGCGAAAATCGACGCGGATTCATTTACCGCCTTTTCGCAGGACGGCAGATGCTACGCCCTGCCAATCGGCAACAAGCCCAACGCCTCCGAGTGGTACGCCGTTGCGGTACGGCAGGATATTCTTGAACAGGTTGGGATGAGGGAAATTACCACCCTGGAGGAACTTGAGGCTTTCTACACTGCCGCGAAAAGGCTTTACCCCGATTATATCGGCTACGCGGAAGGAGCCCCCACGGACACCCTCGGAGCGGCGAAACTGCTTTCCGGCTATATCAGCGATAAAAACCTGCTTTTCCTTAACGAGCTGATCATAACTGATGCTTCCGCAACCAATGACCAGGTTTGGAGTTACTTTGAGTCCGAGGAGTTTAAAAATTACGCCGCCATTGCCCGCAGATGGAACCGGATGGGTATTATTGATCCCCAGGTACTCTCCGACAGTACCATAGCCGCTTCCAAGTGGACCGCGGGCCAGGCGCTTTTCCGCAACGGCAACGCGGGCCGCCCCTGGGAAGACCTGCCAACCCAGCGGCTTGCCAATCCCAATGCAAAACTCCGCTGTTTCTTTATCGGCGAAACCAGGAACCGGTCCAAAATTTCCCGGGGAACCTATTCCACGGCTTTCCAGATTTCCGCCAATGCCGCCCACCCGGAAGATTACCTCAGGGTAATTGATCTGCTTTACTCGGACCAGGCGACGTATGACTACCTGGTCTACGGGATTAACGGCAGGGATTATACGCTGGACGCCAATGGCAAGATTGCTTCAAGGCCCTCAAACCAGGTCTTCCTGCCGGAATGGGCGCCGAACTACGTGCCCTGGCAGCGCTTTGATTCGGTTATTGACGATGCGGTAATCAACGACTACCGGCATTGGAACGACGGGGCGATCTTGCAGAAGGACATTGGTTTTATCTTTGACGCGGAGCCGGTAAAGGTTGAATATGCCCAGATCACGGCGGTGGTGAACGAATACGCCCCGCAGATCGTTTTGGGTTTTGCCGATTACGACACGGCCTACCCCGAGTTCCAGCGGCGGCTTAAAAACGCCGGCATCGACAAATATGCGGCCGAATACCAACGGCAATTCAGCATATTTTATAACGGTAGAAGGTAGCCCTTTTCCCGGGCCGGATTCCCAAATCCGGCCCAGTGCCGGAGTGCGCCCAAAAAAGAAAAAATCCCCGGGCGTTTACCGGCTGGGCGGTTTTAATTTCCCTTAAAGATCCCTTTGACAATATCCTCGATATCCTGGAGCTTCACATCATACAATCGAATCAGTTCCATCAGGGCGTCCTTGGTATTGACCCGCTTTTCCACCCCCACCGTCCAGACGTTGTTCTTTTCGGAAAGGAGGCTGTAGCCCGGCAGGGCCTTCCACTGCGGGGGCTCGGTGAACTCCATCCGCACCGTGTAGGAATCCTCGTAACGGGCCTTAAAATCGTCCAGGCCGCCGTCGAAGAGTTTGCTCCCCCGGTCGATCAGGATGAGCCGCTGGGAGACCGATTCGATATCGTTCATGTCGTGGGTGGTTAGGATTACGGTGGTGTTCTTTTCCGCGTTAAGGGCGCTTATACTCCGGCGGAGCACCTGCTTGCTCATCACATCCAGCCCGATGGTGGGCTCGTCCAGATAAAGGACCTCCGGATCGTGGAGCATCGCCAGGGCGAGGTTCGCCTTCATCTTCTGCCCCAGACTGAGCTGCCTTACCGGCTGGTCCAGGAATTCCCCCATCTCAAGAACCTCCGTCAGGAGGTCCCGGTTCCGCCGGTAGCGGTCGCCGGGAATTTCGTAGAGTTTTTGATAAAGGGCGAAGGTGTCCGACACGGG
>JAIRZS010000078.1 GCA_031267115.1 Treponema sp. | reverse complement strand
CCCGGCACCTGCCTTGTGTATCTGCATGTACCCGTGGAGGGGGGGGAGGTAGTGATCCGCGCGGGTTCGCCGCTGGCAGCCGACAGCGGGCGGCTTAACGGGCTGAAAAACTGCGGCGCTGTTGACGCGGTATGGGCCGCCTGATACGCCTGATACAGGGAGGAGTTGGTATGCGTACTTTGATGAATATACTGGGAGGCGCGACAAGCCTCTACATGATTGTTATTTTTGTCCGGGTTTTGCTTACCTGGTTCAGCGGGGCAAATTACGGAAGGCCGGTAGAATTCCTGCGCCGGATCACGGACCCCTACATAAACTGGTTCAGCCGTTTCAGGGTTTTCCGGGTAGGTAACCTGGACCTTTCCCCCATAGCGGCGCTGGCGGTCCTCTCCATAGCCGGGAATATTTTCGCCACCCTGGGGCGTTACGGAACCATTACGCTGGGTTTAATCCTGGCGATGATAGTGTCGGCGCTTTGGTCGGCGGTGTCGTTCATCCTGGTATTCTTTCTTATCATCCTTGTGCTGCGGTTCATTGCCTATCTTTCGCGGCAAAATGTGTACGGCGCTCGCGGCGCCTTAGGCGCTTTCTGGCGCATCATCGATTCGCTGTCCCAGCCTGTTACCTACCGCATCAACCGGATCATCTTTAAAAACCGGCTTGTCCGCTACCATACCGGGCTTCTCACTTCTATTGCCGTCCTTGCGGCGCTGCGAATAGGGCTGGAATTCCTTGTCAAACTGGGGATTGGCCTTTTGTCCCGACTGCCTGTTTAAAATAGAATCGCTTTTATGTATCTGCGGGAACTTGGCGCTTCTGTCGATCATATAAAGGGGGCGGGATCAAGGACAGCCGCAGTCCTGGCCAAAGCCGGCATTACCAGTATCGCGTCGCTGCTCTGCTACTACCCCCGCAGATGGGAGGACCGCAGTATTACTATTCCCCTGCGGGATTTCGGCAGCCGCAGCCATGTCTGCACCACCGTCCGGGTACTGGCCCATGAATGGTTCGGCTTCGGCAGGATGAGGACCCTCAAAGTCTGCGTTGATGACGGTAGCGCCCGCGCGGCGCTGGTCTGCTTCAACCGCCCCTTTATGGAAAAGCAGCTTGCCGTGGGGAAAAGCTTCCGCCTTTGGGGCCGTTTTTTTTACAAATACGGCGAGATTCAGTCTACGGCCTTTGAAGTAGAACCGGCGGAAGGAAGCGGGGAAACGGCGGAAACTGCAGAAGGCTGGGCCGGGAATTCCATCAAGGGCGGCGGTTTCGGGCAGATCCTTCCGGTGTACCCGCTCACAGCCGGGCTGAACCAGGGAACGCTGAGAAAGCTTGTGCGGAACGCGCTTGCCCTGTACGCGGCCCCGCTCGAAGACGAACTACCCCAGGCGGTAATCAAACACGAGGGGCTTTTCCCGAAAGCCGAGGCGATAAAAGCGGTCCACTTTCCCCGGTCCATGGCCGACCTTGGCAAGGCCCGCAAAACACTTATCTACGAGGAACTCTTTTACCTTGAAATCCTTGTGGGCAAACGCGCCCTGGAACGCCGGGGTATTTCCGGTGATTCCACCGAGGGAGAAGGGAAAAGGCAGATCAAAACCCCTCCCCCCTTCTCGCCGCTCCAGAAAAGGCTGCTTGAAAGGCTGCCCTTCTCCCTTACGCCCGGCCAGCTTTCCGCCGCCGCGGAGATCAACTGCGACATGGTTTCGGATATTCCTATGGCGCGGCTGCTTCAGGGCGATGTCGGCTCAGGCAAAACGCTGGTGTCGTTTTTGGCGGCCCTCCGGGCTGTGGAAGGGCCGGCCAGAGCCGCCGCGCACAACAGCGGCGTTGTCCGGGGGCAGGCGGCGATTATGGCGCCCACGGAACTGCTCGCCCGCCAGCACGCGGAAAACGCGGCCGCCCTGCTTGAACCGCTGGGGATAAGGCCGGCCTTCCTTACCGGGAATGTCAAGGCGGGCGGAAGGGCGGCGCTGCTCAAAGCGCTGGCGGAAGGGGATGTGGACATTGTAGTAGGTACCCACGCCCTTTTTTCCCCCGGCGTTACATACCAGAATCTCAGACTCGTCGTTGTGGACGAGCAGCACCGTTTCGGCGTTACCCAGCGGAACGCCATCATGGTAAAAGGCGACCGGCCCGGCCTTTTGATGATGAGCGCCACCCCCATCCCCCGGACGCTGGCGCTTACGGTTTTTGGCGATCTTGACGTATCGGTAATAAACGATATGCCGCCGGGCCGGAAACCGGTAAAGACCCACCTTGCCCGGCAGGCAAACGAAAAGAAAGTATACGATTTTGTTGCCGGGGAACTGGCGGCAGGAAGGCAGGCCTATTTCGTCTACCCCTTAATCGGCGATAATGAAGAGGACAGCCCGGACGATCCGTCTTCCGGACTAAAGGCCGCAGTGTCTATGGCGGAACGCCTCGCGAAAGAAATCTTCCCCCAATACCCGGTGGCGCTGGTACACTCCCGGCTTGACGAAGAGAAGAAACGGGAAGCTATGGAGGCCTTCCGCCTTGGGGAAGTGAAGATCCTGGTGGCGACCAGCGTAGTGGAAGTGGGCGTGGACGTACCCAACGCCTCCTGCATGGTGATAGAACACGCCGAACGTTTCGGCCTTTCCGCCCTGCACCAGCTCCGCGGCCGCGTGGGACGCGGCACGGACCAGGCATACTGCTTCCTCATCTACTCCGGGGACGGCGAAGATCTGTCAGACGACGGCAAAGCCCGGCTCAAGGTGATGCTGGAAAACAACAACGGCTTTGTCATTGCCGAGGAAGACCTGAAACTCAGGGGGCCGGGGCAGATTGCCGGGATCGCGCAATCGGGCTACCTGTCCCTGGGAATGGCCGATCCGGTCCGCGACGCCGAACTCCTTGTCCGCGCCCGTACCGAAGCCTTCGCCCTGCTGGAAGCGGACCCCGGGCTTGAGGCCGGGGAAAACCGCCGCATCGCGGAAGTTCTGGAACGCGCCCCGCCGTTCCCGCAGATTGCCTTGTAGGGCCGGGGCTGTCAGGAACCGGCGGGCGGGCGGGCGGCGCGGCATTTATCGCAGCCGCAGCCGCAGGGGGACTTGCCCTGCCGGAAATTTCTGACAAGCCTGAAGCCGATAAAGCCCAGAATGCCGAACACTATTACCGCTACGATAATTGTCGAAAGGTTTGCCTGGATAAAAGCCATATTCTTCTCCCTGAGGGGCGCTTTAGCGCCCGAAACATAAACGGCCCTGTTATACGATGCCGGACCCTTAAATTAATTTTCCCCGGCATCATTTATTTGTAACTATTCAGTCGGGGGGCTAAAGCCCCCACTCCGCACAAAGTCTTGTCAAGACTTTGTGCAGTATCCGGTTGAACGAGGGGGTTTGGACCCCCTCCGCTCGAAAAAAACTGTCAT
>JAIRZS010000371.1 GCA_031267115.1 Treponema sp. | reverse complement strand
CGGTTCATTGACAATATGCGCAAAATACAGCACCATGAACGCGCCGGCTTTCTTTCCTTGCTTTGACTGCGAATCTTTGGTTCGATTTGACTTTACGGTAAATTTCTGAAGTTTGGTTATTATCAAGGCATTTAACCCAATCGGTCTACCATTTATCTCGTCCAAAGGGGCGGCAAGGGCGGCCCGCGAATTTAAGGAGATACCATGCAGGCGAAACGCATAATCCCCTGCCTGGACGTTGATGACGGCCGGGTTGTAAAAGGCGTAAAGTTCAAAGGCATCAGGGACGCCGGAGACCCGGCAGAGCTGGCCCGCCGTTACAATGAGGAGGGCGCCGACGAGCTGGCCTTTCTTGATATCGGGGCTTCCTACAAAAGCCGGGCGACTCTGCTCGATGTGGTGCGCCGGGTCGCTAAGGAAGTTTTTATACCGCTCTGTGTGGGCGGCGGGATCCGCAGCGTGGAAGACATGAGGGACGCCATGAACGCCGGGGCCGACAAGGTTTCTGTCTGTACATCGGCCCTGAAAAACCCGCGGCTGCTTGCCGATATGGCGAAAGCCTACGGCAGGCAGTGCGTGGTGCTTTCGATAGACGCGAAGCGGGTATCCGGCGGGGAAGGGGCGCGGGCCGGGGAGGCGCGGTGGAACGCCTATTCGCACGGCGGACGCGAGGACACGGGGATCGACGCGGTTGAATGGGCGGTAAAGGCGGCGGAACTTGGCGCGGGGGAAATACTGCTCAATTCGATTGACGCGGACGGGACCGGGGCGGGCTACGACCTGGAACTTACGCGGCGTATTCTGGAAGCGGCGCCGGTGCCGGTAATCGCCTCAGGCGGGGCGGGAAACCCGGAGCAGATAGCGGGGGTGCTATTAGACCCTGGGGCGGACGCGGCGCTGGTGGCGTCCATGCTCCACTTCGGCGCGGCCACGATTCCCGGAATCAAGAAATTTATCGAATCGAGGGGGGTGTGCGTCAGATGGTAATAGCGTCGATTGATGTGCAGAACGGCAAAGTTGTCCAGCTTAAACAGGGCGCGGAACTGGTGCTGGAACGCGATAACCCGCAGGAACTGGCCGCGGAATTCGACAGATACGGGGAAGTGGCGCTTATCGATCTGGACGCGGCTATGGGAAAGGGCAATAACCTTGAAATGCTGAAACCGCTCCTGCGCCGGGCCGAATGCAGGGTGGGCGGGGGGATAAGGACGCCCGGGCAGGCGCGCGAACTGGTAAGCCTGGGGGCGGCGAAGATCATCGCTGGATCGGGCGCGTTCCGCGATCCGGCAAAAAAGGGCATGGGAACTGCCGGGGGGGAATTCGCCGTGAACACGGCGTTTCTCGGCGCAATGGCGGAGGAGATTGGCCGGGAGCGGCTGGTTGCCGCTGTTGACGCGCGGCGCGGCGCGGGCGGCGCTTATGAAATTGTCGTGGACGGCTGGAAGACCGCCACCGGCCTGACTCTGCTTGAGGCGGCGAAGGCGGTTGAGCCTTACGCGGGGGAACTGCTCTTTACCTGCGTTGACCGGGAAGGGACCATGGGCGGGATTGATCTTGAAATAGTAAAGAGCTTAAGGGAAAGCGTTTCCTGCGCGGTAACCGTGGCGGGCGGCGTTTCTACCCTGGAAGAGATTGAGGCCATTGCCGGTCTGGGCTGCAATGTACAGCTGGGCATGGCCCTTTACACCGGAAAGATAGCCCTTGCCGATGCTTTTATCCGTTCCCTTAACTGGAAAAAAATTACCGGCGCTGCCGGGGCCTCCGCCGGGATACAGGGCGCGGCGCTTATTCCGGTTATCGCGCAGAGCATCGACGGCCAGGTACTGATGACGGGATACGCCGGCAGGGAATCGCTTAATGAAACTTTTAAGCGGCAGAATCTTTGTTTCCACAGCCGCAGCCGGGACAGGCTTTGGATGAAAGGCGAAACTTCCGGTAACACACTGAAGCTTAAACGGCTCCGGGCCGACTGTGACCGGGACGCGGTTCTCGCGGTGGTGGAACCGGCCGGCCCGGCCTGCCATACCGGGGCGTGGTCCTGCTTCGGGCAGAACCGGCGCTATACCTGGGAATTCCTGCAATCCGTTATTGACGAGCGGTTCAGGAACCCCAGGCCCGGTTCCTACACCGCGACGCTGGACGACGAACTGGTGCGGGAAAAGGTTCTGGAGGAAGCGGAAGAACTCTGCGCCGCCAAAGGCCGCGAAGAAATTATCTGGGAAGCGGCGGATCTGCTCTACTTTACTACCGCCCTGATTACCCGCGCCGGCGTAACGGTACAGGAAGTGCTGGACGAACTTGACAGAAGGCACAGGAAATGAGCGCCTACTGGAACAGCAGGGTAAGGAAACTCGATCCCTATACGCCGGGCGAACAGCCGCGTGACAGGAAATTCATTAAACTCAATACGAACGAGAATCCCTACCCGCCGCCGCCGGGGGTTATCGCGGCAATACAAGAGGCGGCGGGAGAGGGACTCCGCCTTTACCCGGACCCGGACTGCCTCCTGCCCAGGATGGCAATCGCCGAACAGTACGGGGTCCGGCCCGGGCAGGTCTTCGCGGGGAACGGGTCGGACGAGGTGCTGGCCTTCGCGTTCGCCGCCTTTTTCGGGAAAGGCGCGGGCGGGGACGATGATGCCGTATTGCCGCTTCTGTTTCCGGACATCACGTACAGTTTCTACCCCGTGTACGCGGGACTCTGGGATATTCCCTTTAAAACTATTCCGCTTACGGAAAATTTTACTATCGCGCCCGATAATTACCGGGTTGATTCAGGCGGGGTAATCTTCCCCAACCCCAACGCGCCCACGGGGATAGCGCTAAAGGCAAAAGAAATACTGCCCGTTGCCGAGTACCAGGGCCGGAACAACCGCGTGGTAATTGTGGACGAGGCTTACGGCGCGTTTGCCGGGTCCGGCCCCCTTCCGGGCAGGGGGTTCCTGGGCGCGGAATCGCTTGTGCCGTACACCGACAGGTATCCGAATATGCTTACCGTGCATACCCTTTCCAAAACGGCGTCCCTTGCGGGGCTCCGGGCAGGATTCGCCATTGGAAGCGAGCCGCTTATCGAGGGGCTTTGCCGGGTGCGGGATTCGTTTAACTCCTACCCGGTTGACCGGCTTGCCCAGGCGGGGATAGCCGCCGCAATGGCCGGCACCCCCTATTATGCCGAAACCGCCCGGAAACTGATCGCCACCAGGGAGCGCATTGCCCCGCTGCTGCGGAAAGAAGGCTTCGAGACGCTGCCCTCGGCGGCCAATTTTATCTTTATCCGGCATCCTGAAAAAACCGGGGCGGAGCTTTTTGCGGCGCTCAGGGAACGGGGCATACTGGTACGGCACTGGGACAAGGGCCGTATCGCGGACTTCCTGCGGGTAAGCATCGGCACGGACGCGGAAATGAATGAATTTTTAAACGCCGCCCGGCAAATTACAGGAAACAAAAAATGGAAATGAGCGGAAAAGAGGAAGGTTTCCGAGCCGGGCCGGTGGAAAACCACCGCGAACGGGAAAAAGGCGCACTGGTCTACCCGGTCTACTCGCGCAGGTCCGGGGGGCTTTCCATAGGGATAAACCTTTTCCCTGACAGGAAATCTTGTTCTTTCGACTGCCCGTACTGCGAGGTATTTCCTTTTTCCCGGAATATCGCCTTTTCTATTGCCCTGATGGAGGAGGCGCTGGAAAACGCCCTCGCCGGGGCGCGCGCGGAAAAAATCCCGGTCAGGGACATCTCGTTCTCCGGCAACGGCGAGCCTTCCCTGTCGCCGCACTTTGCCGGGGCGCTGGAAAGCGCCGCCCGCGTGCGCGGCAGCCGCGCCCCGGAAGCGGCGCTGGTACTCATTACCAACGGCACGGGGCTTCTTGATGAAAAACTGTACGGCCTCCTCAGGGACCGCGCCTCGGGCGCTATGGCGCTCAGGGTCTGGCTCAAACTTGACGCGGGTACCCCGGACTGGTACGCGCGGATAAACAGATCCGCCGTTGATTACAGCAGGCTTGTCAGCCGCATACGGCTTTTTGTGACCGAAGCGCCGGCGGATATCCAGACCATGATCTGCGCGGTAGGCAGCAGGCCCCCTCCCCCGGAAGAAGCGGCGGCCTGGGAAAAGCTTGCCGTCGAGCTTGCCATATCGGCGCGGGGCCGCATCCGGTCCTTCCAGCTTTACGGGAAGGCGCGGCCCGCGCCGGAAGACCCGCTGGCCGGGGCGCTGCCCGCCGCGTATGCGGAAACACGCGCGGAATCGCTGCGCAGGGCGCTCGGGGCGGCGGGGGAAGGCGGCGTCCCGGTAGAGGTTTTTCCCTAAAGCCTGATTTCTTTTTTATAGCCGTCGAAACCGGAGATTACCGCGGCAGCGCCCGGCTCGAAATAGAAAAGGGTAAATTTCCCGTCGCCGACAGAGTACATGCTTTTAAGCTGGGGGGCCGCTTCCAGGGCTTTTGTCTGGGTTTCGACCGAGTCATCAAAAGAAACTCTGCCGCAGATCCTGATCCACCTGCCGTCGGGGCCAAAGGCGCAGATTTCGATTTTTGGATTGATCTTCATCTGCCGGTACATATCCTTGGTGTTGTTGGTACCCATCTGGACCCTGCCCTTGTAACTCATCACAAAACCCATGGGACGGACCCGCGGCTGATCGCCGTCAGCCGTGGCAAGGTAAAAAGTTTTTGCGTCATTTAAAAATTTAACAACAGTTTCCATAAACATCCTCCGGTAAATGAATCTTATGGGCTTTTTCCGAAACCCGAATTTTTGAAAAACCCATTGTGTTGATAATCTAGCACGTCTCTGTTTTTCTGTACAGCCCGCCTGCGGGTCAGGGTTCCCGCATTTACTTTTGCTGAGGGAAACAGAGCCGCCCAAAGGGCGGAAAACCCCCTGGGGCGCAAGGGATAGGAGGGGCGCGGAGCGTTCCCGAAGCGTGGCAGCCGGAGGCTGCCTTAGCTGAGGGAATGGAGCGGGCCGCTAAGGCGGACACGCGGAACCCCGTAAGCCTGAGTTTTTTGCGGTGAAACCGCAAAAAATGCGCAAAAAACGAATGAAAAAAGTAAATGCAACCGCCCTGTATTTATCCTGGTCCCGGCTTGCCAGATAGCGATCTTTCGGGCATAGTGTGAGTATTCATGACGACTAGCCAGGAAGACGCGCTTTACGAATTTCTCGAGAATGTTACGGAACCTTTCGCCC
>JAIRZS010000362.1 GCA_031267115.1 Treponema sp. | reverse complement strand
ACTTAGGCGCATTTCCGGCGCTTCGCGCCGGAAACCGGGCTTTGCGGGGTTCCGCTTCGCTCCATTCTTTGCGCCTGGCGGCGCAAAGAACGCTCCGCGCCCCTCCAATCCCTTGCGCGGTTGGGTAAAAGACGTTTTTTCCGTAAAATCCTCCACGTTTTTTTGAAATGTTAAATTACCGCCGCCTGGGGCCGGTTCCCGGCTCATTGCAGCGCCACGCCGGGCAGGGGGCGGAAGGCCTTGAAGGAAAGGTGCTTGAACGGGTGGATGTCCAGGGCGTTGACATACCAGCCGTCAATTTCCGCGGTGTCGATGATGTTCAGGGCGGAACTGTAGGAAATGGGCAGCACGGTACCCCGGTCCAGGAGCAGTTTTTCCGCCTCGGCCAGGGTTTTCCAGCGCGCCGCGCCTTCTTCGGTCATGGAACGGTCCAGCAGGGTTTCGTAGTCGCCGTCGTCGTAGCCGGCGTCATTTAAGTTGGAATCCTTGCGCCACATCTGGAGAAAGGTGTAGGGGTCCGCAAAATCGCCGATCCAGGTGGTGGAACCTACGTCGTAATTGCTGCGTTTAAGGGACTGGAAATACTGGTTATAGGGGACTACATCGACTTTGACGCGGATGCCGAGTTCCTGCACCCAGGCGGAGGCCATCAGGGCGGCGATACGTTCCGCTTCGCGGGAGGGGGTTATGCGTATCACCAGTTCGGGAAGGCCCTTGCCTTCCCCGTAGCCCGCGTCGGCAAGGAGTTTTTTCGCCTGTTCCAGGTTCGTCGTGTCGAGGCCGGCTACGTCGGGATAGCCGGGAATGGGGTAGATCAGGGTTTTTGCGGGGAGGTAGATGCCTTCCCGGATCTTTTCCCAGGGAAGGGACAGGGACAGGGCCGTCCGCAGCCGGTGATCGGACCAGGGTTCCTTGGACGAGCGGATAAAATAGTAGTGGGTCGCGAAAATGGCGTTTACATGAATGCCGCTCCGGTCGGTAAGGCTGTCGTAATCGATATCCCCGGCGATCCAGCGGGCCTCCCCGGAATTCCAGCGGGCCGTGGCGTCTTCGGCGTCGTCAAGGAAACGCACGGTGAGTTTGTTCAGGGCTACTTTGCCGGCATCCCAGTAATGGGGGTTTTTGGACATAACCAGGACATTCCCGTTGTTTTCCGTGATGTAAAAGGGGCCGTTGGAAACAGGCGGGGCGGCGGACCAGTCTTCGTTGTTCACCAGGGAAGGGTGTACCGGGGCAAAGGAATGGTGGCAAAGCATGGCCGGGAAAAAGGCGGCCGGCGAGTTAAGCCTGATGATCAGGGTGCTGTCGTCGGGGGTTTCAACGCCGACTTTCCGGGGGTCGTCGGTATTCCCCAGCCGGTATTCCCGCGCGTTCTCGATTATATCGAACAGGGACGAATAGGGGGATTCCCGCCCGGGGTCCAGGAGGGAAATCCAGGCGGCCTTAAAATCGCCCGATTTTACCGGGTCCCCGTTCCAGTATTTGGCGCCGGTCCTGAGTTTGAAAGTCCACTGTTTTTTATCCGGGGAAAGCACCCAGGACTGGGCCAGGGCGGGTACCGGTTCCATGGTAAAGGGGTGATAGGAGAAAAGCCCCTCGTAGATGGCGGTAAAAAGCTGGGCCTCGCTCGCGATGAACGCCTTGCGGAAATCCAGTTCCGGGGCGCTGCCCGAAAACGCCACCGTAAGCTCCTGCCTGTTCCTTACGCTGGGGCGGACCTCCGCAAAGGGGGGGGCCGCGCCTTCGTCGTCTTCGGCATAGGAGGCGGGGGCTAAAGCCAGGAACAGGGCCGCCGCCAGGATAATATTTGCGTATATTTTCATGGAATTTACCGCCTCCCCCAGGAGCCTGCCGCGTTTGCGGTTTTTTGCGTCTTTATGCAGAAAACCCCGGTTATTTCCGGCATCCGGCCCCTTGCACAGTTTGCTGCGCGCAAAGCGCGGCAAACCGCTAGTTTGTTATACCCAGTCTTTTGAATTGCTCTTCCTCTTCTTTTTGGGCGCTGTATTCATAGCGTTTCTGGTTTGCCCTGATCAGGGCGTTTTTCATTGTTGACAATTCCGGCTTGATCCCCCTGATCTTGCCGCGGTCCTCCTGATCTGCGGCCGCTTTGAAATATTCGTCAAGAGAGTTCAGGAGTTTGTGTATGGTCTGTATATCCCGGATGTTCTTTTCCAGAAGGCCCAGAAGCTGGGTTTCTTCCATTCCCTCAAGCTTCGAAACCGCCATGCCTTTGGTACTTATATTAAAAAGCACCTTGGCCTTTCGTTCCAGTTCCGCGTGAAAGGTTGTAAAATTGAGTTTTTCCTTAATCTGGACTTGCCGGACCGGATCCACATACTCAATGATGTAGATTATCGCCTCCGGGTCCTTGTTCAGCATCTGATGCAGGAGTTCTTTTATTTTTTGGAAAAGGTTTTTATGCTTGTTTTCCAGAATTTCCGCGTTCTCGTCCAGCTTGGGGATTATGTCGGTAAGCATCGCGGAAATGGAGCCGACCGCGAAGAGTCCCTCGATAAGGAATGATTTGTACGAAATTTCCGGCTTGCTCTCCTTGGGTTTTTCAATAGATACGGAGAATTGTTTCAGTATCCTCTCCCGGATGGCCGCGCCTTCTTTGGTGTAGTCTTCCCGGATTATCTCCTCGGCCAGTTCGTTGTAGAAAGGCTTGCCCGGAGCCGCCGCGGCGTACTTTTTCTTGATAGCCTGGGCCTGGGGCGGCGTTTCCGCCGGCATGGAGGATGTCGCCTTTTCCCGGATTTCCGCCTTGAAAGCCTCGCGATCATAGTCGCTTATCTCTTTCAGAAGGGCCATGATTGTTCCGGTGGATTTGCCTAAATTGGTAAGGGAATCTCCCAGGATAGTTATGGAAAGCGGGTCTTTCTGGGATTTGGCCTGGTTTACCAGTTCTACCATGTTGTTGGTGTTTGTATTGGCAGCCGCGTCGGTTACGAAACGGGCCCAGTCTATGTATTTGATAAGGCCGAGAATACGTTTGATCTTGTCGAGGCTGAAATTGTCCAGGGTAAACTGGTAAAAGTTGACGATGAAATCGAGCTGATTGTCAAAAGCGGCAAGCCTGAGGCCCATTTGATCGGTCCGCTCGTTTTCCGGAAAACTTCCGGTTTCGGGGACTTCGATCTCCGCGATTTTTGCCTCGTCCTTGTAAGGGTCTTCCCGGATGAGTTTCCGTTTCAGAAGCAGGGAATAAATCGAGTAAAACGCGGTGTGGAAAGTTCTGAATCCCTCTTTCAGCTTGGGCATTTCTTCCCTTTCGAGTTTGTCCGCCCGGATGCCGAGGGCCTCCGCCATCTTTGTCCGATACTCTGCTAAATCTGCCATTGTTTTTAGTATGAATTATTATTCAAATTAAAGCAATCCGGTATGTGATTCCCATATTATTTATATGGAAAAATTGTTGTATTTCAGGGCCGGACACGCCGTTGTCCGGAAAATTCGTGCATCCGCGCGGGTGTGCGTGTTTCTTGCCGGGACCTTCTTCGCGTCATGCGCGGAGCCGGTCATCGCCCCGGCTTACCGGGTGAGTTTTCCCGAGCCGCCCGCTGTCTGGACGGACTCGCTTGGGCCGCCTTCCTGGGAACTTTTATGGGCGGACGGCCGCGGGATCCTCCGCAGCGCGTGTTATCCGGCAGGCGCGGAGCCGCGAATCGAGCTTGCGCAGGGGCTGGCCGCCCCGCTGCTGGCCCGGCCATTCTGGCCCTCCGTTGTATCCGCGGGCGGAAAGGCGGGCGGGCATCTGCAAAGCGGCCTGATGAAAAGCGCCGGCGCGATCTTCCCCTTTGACGCGGACGGCGATTCTGTCCGGCTGAGCTGGGAAGGGGGTGTGTCCGCCGAATTCTACCTTGCCCTGGCAAAGGCCCGCCTTGCCGGGAAAGCCGGTACGGCAGGCGGCGCTTCGTCCGCGGCAAAACGGCGGCCCGAACTGTTTAACTGGCCCAGATTCCGCGCGCTGCTTGGAAGCGGGGGCGTTTCCGAAGAGCTGCGGGAAGATCCCTGGCTTGCCGACTGGGAGGCGGTGGCGGCCAAAACCATTGAGTCGGGCTGGAACAGCAGCAGGATCAGGGCGGCGGAGCGCGAGCCGTTCGCGGTGATCATTCCCGCGGACGGTCCCTGGTTTGGGGCTTCCCCGTTTGCGCCGGCCCGTTCCTGGAAAGCCGGGGATAGGGCGGAGCTTCCCGCCCGGGAAATTCCGGAGCTTTTCCTTTCTCCTTCCGGTTATCTGAAGTATACTAAAAGTGACTATGTGTGGCATAAATGGGGGGAATAGCGGGGATTTGCGGTCCGGCTTTCGTATGGTTTTTTTCGCGTTCTTGTGTCTTTGTTCCGCCTGTTCGCGCCGGGGGGCCGTTCCGGAGGCCGCGCCGCAGGCGGCCCCGGAGGAAGATGCTTCCGGGCCGGTGTATCCGGCTGCGGACAAACTTTTCGCGGTGGTAAGGCCCGGGGACAGCCCTGTCTGGTTTGAGTTTGGCCCGGAAGGCCCGGCCCACATCGCTTCGCCGGAAGAAGCCGCGCCCGGCCCTTTCCGGCCGTGGACGGACGCCCGTTTTGCCGCTGGCATGAGCCTGGGGCCGGGCCGCCTGGTGATGGCGGTTAACCGTTACGGCTTTCTGGTGTGGGCGCCCCAGACTACGGAGGCCGCCCTGTACCGGCTGCCCGAACCCGCCTGGGACGGCCTGACCGTGGCGGCCCTGTTCCGTTATTCGCCCGCCGGGAACGGCGGCAAAGCCTGGGACGCGGCCCTGCTCTACCGGGACGATGTGTTTTCCGGCGCCGACGGCGGGCCGCCCGGGGAGCCGGTCCGCGCCCTTCCTTCCGGCGGCTTTGAAGCGGAGGCCCTGGATATTCCCGCCTTTGCCCCGATTCCCGGGCGTGAAGGCTGGGATATTAAATCCCTGCGCCAGGGCAGGGACGGGGCGTGGTATTTCCGGGCTGTAAGGGGCGGCGGGAATCCCGCGTCTGTCTATTACCGGGCGGCGGAATTCGGTTCAGCGGGAGATTCTGTAGGGCCTGGGGTTTTCAGAAACGCTGTGTCGCCCTATAATTATGAAGAGGCGCCTTCTGTTTTACGCGCGGTGCTGGAAGAGGCGGCTTCCCTGGAAGGCGGCAAGGCGCTGCTTGCGGCGATTGTTTCGCCGGGTTACGACGCGCCCCGTTATTTTGCCGCCGGCAAAGACGGCGGCGGGGAGGCGGTTTCCTTTACGGAGCTTTCCGGCTTTTATCTGCCGCCGGAATTTCCCGGCGGGGAACCGGGGCCTTTCGCGGCGGCGCTCTTTCCGGACGGGAGGCTGGTATACGCGGCGGGAGAGGGCGGCGCGATCCGGGCGGCGCTGCCCGCCTTGCCGGAAGGGTTTGTGTATACCAGGCTCGGCGTTGCGGGCACGGCCCTTCTTGCCGCGTGGGAAGAACAGCTTGAGTGGAACATCGGCGCCGCAGGGTTTATGGTGATCAAAAGCAGATGGGAACATTTCGATTTGGAATAAGTTCAGGAGGCAAGAGGTGAAAAAAAAGGAATTCGCTACTATCGCGGAAAAGAACCGCACCGCCATGAATATTATCGGGGAGATTGAACGGCTGGATACCTTTATCCTGCTGGGGCACCAGGACCCCGATATAGACTGCATCGCCTCTCTCGCGGCGGTGGGATTACTGCTGCGCAGGGCGGACAGGGATGCGGTTATTTATCTGCCCGGTCCGGTGAACGAACGCTTTAACTATCTTCTGGCTATCTGCAAGTACAACGGCGTTATCCTGCTCTACGGCGGGGACGGGATCCCCACCTATCTGGACCGGGCGGATCCCGGCACCAAGGGGCTTTTTCTTCTGGATACGCCCAAGCCCGAGATGCTCTCGTGGAATAAGCCGATAGAAGAAATGTTCAAGGATCCGGCTGTCCGTAAAATTGAAATCGACCACCACGTTCAGACCGACGCCGTGTACGCCGGGGACCAGGGTTTCTGCCTTGTGACGGAGGCTTCAAGCACCTGCGAACTTATCGGCTATCTTGCCATTAAAATGACGGAAAAGAGAAAATGGGGCAAGAAGAACGACGCCTTTATCCAGAATATTTCACTGGCGATTCTCACCGGGATAGTGGGGGAATCCAGTATGGGCAAGTACCTTAAAAACAGGAAGGAAAGGTGGTACTACGATCTTTTCAGCAACTCCTTTGACCGGTACCTGGAAGAGCGGACCCAGCAGTCCGTGAAAAAAATAGCGGCCGGGGACGCATTCGACGTGGTTCAGTCTCTCTCGGTACAGGATAAAAAATGTTTTGACCGGGTTATGGGCGCGAAAATCGAAGCGGGGCCCCTGTTTTACGTGGGAATGGACGAGGCCGAATCGAAAGAGCTTTTTGGCATTTACGGGAACGACCGGATAGTAATGGTTACCAAAATCGTAACGGACACGCTGGCGGAGAGTTCAGGGAAACTCGGCCTTGTGGCCTATTACGACACGTCAAAACCGGACGGGCTTATCCAGTTCCGTCTCAGGCGGGGATCGAAGTACACTGCCCTGGATCTCCGCACAGTGCTTAAAAAACTCAACCTTGATAGCGGCGGCGGCCATCCCGGCGCCATCGGTTTCCGCGTCTCTCCCGGCGAAGTCGCCGATTTCGGCCGGTTCCTTGCCAAACTTGCGGAGGACCTTGGCGTCCTGGTACAAGAGGCGCAATGAAGAACCCCGCCGTAAAAAAATAGCAGCGGATTCTGCGGGAAAAAGCGCCGATTTGCGGCCGCGCAAGGGATTGGAGGGGTGCCGCCCCGCAGGGGCGAAAGCAGCCCCGATGCGAAGCGTCGGGGCCGGAGCGTTAGCGGAGCCCCGCAAAGCCCGGTTTCCGGCGCGAAGCGCCGGAAATGCGCCCAAATTTTTAAAAAATCTTCGTAATGCTAAATTACTGTGTTTGGCCGGGCATTCCTTGCCACGCGCGGGCCGGTATGGTATACTTAAAGAAAAAGGAGTTGGAATAATATGCGCCTATTAACACGTTCCGATTTTGACGGATTGGCCTGCGGTTCCATGCTGATGTATTTGGGACTGGTAGATGAATGGAAATTTGTCCATCCCAAAGACGTGCAGGACGGCATCGTCAAAGCGACGGAAAATGATATTCTCGCCAATATTCCCTATATTCCGGGGTGCAAAATCTGGTTTGATCACCACAGCAGCGAAATGGACAGGCTCAAGGACCTCAAAGCCGAAGGTGTTTCAAAAAGCGCCCCAAGCTGCGCCCGCCTGGTTTACGAGTACTACGGCGGCGACGCGAAATTGGGAAAATTCAAGGAGATGATCGGGCAGGTGGACCGGGTGGATTCGGCGGATCTCAGCATCGAGGAAATACAGAACCCCGCCGGCTGGGTACTCCTGGGCTTTATCATGGACCCCCGCACCGGCCTCGGCAGGTTTCGGAATTTTACCATCAGCAACCTCGAACTGATGCAGGTGCTGGCCAAGGCCTGTATTGATAAGCCGATAGACGAGATTCTGGCCATGCAGGATGTCAAGGAACGGATCGCGGTCTACAACGAGCAGGGCAAACTATTTGCCGAAATGATTAAAGCCTGCAGCAAGACGGACGGCCCGGTGATCATTACCGATCTCCGCGGTGCGGAAACCATTTACACGGGCAACCGCTTTTTGATCTATACTTTTTACCCCCAGCAGAATATTTCGGTCTGGATAGTGGACGGCCGGGGCAAGGAAAACTGCGTCATTACTGTGGGTTACAGCATCATCAACAAGACGGCCTCTGTTGATGTGGGGAAACTCCTTCTGGGTTACGGCGGCGGCGGCCACCGGCAGGTGGGTACCTGCCAGGTTCCCTACGGCGACGCGGACCGGTGCATAGCGGAAATTATTTCAAAGCTGAAATGAACTGCCTCGCCCTGAGGCGCTCCCCCGCCGAAAGGCGGGTTCCCGGGTATTACACCCGCCCTTTCCCATAAGGGGCCGCCCGTAACGGTTCCTGTTTTAGCGCTGCTGTCATTGGAGGCTTTTCCAAAACCGAACGGGTTTTGGGAAACGAGCGGTTATCAATGATCATTGATAACCGAATTGACCAGATCCTTAAATTCCTCGTTAAGCCCCAGTTTTTTTACCGCTTCACCGTCGGGCGCGGTGTACGGTTTGTTTATATAGGTAATGCCGTTCCTGGTCTTGAAAACCGGCTCCCCGTCCGCAGGGCCGCCGGTTTCCGCGCGATTCGGGGCGGCGGGTTTCCCGGCGGCGGTGCGGGAAGCGCCGAGCGGTTCGGGCCTGCCGTTTAATTCCGGGGCAAAGGCAAAAGGCCGCGACAGTAACGCTGTCTGAACTTCGACAGGTTCCAGCTTTGCCGCATGCCCCGCTCCCGGCGCGTGTTTCGCGCTTTCCGTCCGTTTCCCGGATTCCCCGGCGGGCCCGCCGCCGCGGGATACTGCCAGGCGTTCGATAACCGTCCCAAGCTCGTTCCACGCAAAGTCGAAATAAGAGTCGATTTCCTTTTCAAGAAGCGCCTGCCGCGCGGCGCGGCGGGAAGCCTTGCCCTGATCCGGGCCGGCGGAATTCCCGCGTCCCTTTTCCGGCTTAATTCCCGCGATCCTTTTAATTTCCCGCCGTACTTCTTCGCGGCGCTGTTCCATTTCCCAGCTTCGCAGGGGCAGCGCGGTGTTTTTTCGGTTCCGGCATTCTTCCAGAACGGCGCCGCGGATGCCGCGAATCCGGTTCCGGACAATAGTCATGGGGTCCGCCTGCAGATTGAAAAGCAGAAATACTGTCAGAAAAGATGTCAGGAAAAAGGCCAGGAGAAGGAGGCCTCTCATTCCGGGGGAAAAGACAAACAGTTTTTCGTTTATGATTCTGCCGGTAAATACGCCGCCTTCGGTTTGCGCCGATGCCAGCACTACCGGCTCGTTCCCGCCCCCGGCGGTGACGCGGCTTAATCTGCCCACCCCGCGGTGATCCCCTGCTTGTTTCAGGATTTCCGCCGTCCGGCCGGTGACGGCGTCTTTTTCGTTCCGGGGTATCCCCAGGATGACAGCCGGAGGCTGCTCAAGGAGAAAGACGCCTTCTCCGATGCTTGTCCGCCCCGACTCGGCCAGGGCTTCGGTAAGCGAGCCTGCCGCCAGGGTAAAAACCGCGATTCCCCGGTATATTTCAAGGGCATCGTAAAACGGATAGGAAAAGACGATACTGTCCCTTTGCCCGTCCATGATGAGCCGGGGCATTCCCCTTGAGGAGGCTTCCAGGGATTCGTACTCTGGATTTCCGGGGCCGGTCTCGTAGTCCCTGTAGAGCGGGGGAGGGCCTTCGCTGAGTATATCCTCTTTCAGGGTCGAATAGTGTATCCGGGATCTGTCGCCGTCTATAAACCTGACGGACCGCAGCCCGGGCTGGTTTTCCATGAGCAGGGCGGCGAGGCGATCCCGTTCCGAAACGTCACCCTCGCTCCGGACCGGCAAAAAGCTGCGCCGCAGGGCCTGTTCCCCGATAAAGGCGGAAAAGCTTTTATCGAGTCCGGCAAAATAGCCCTGGATAACATCCCTGTCCTGTTCCGCCTCTTTAAGCGCCGCCCGGCTTACTGCGGGATTGTAGAAACGGGTCTCGATCAGGCCGAAAAGCCCTGTATACGCAAGAACGGCGAAAGCGGCAAAGAAGAGGAGCGCCAGAATAAGGCTAAGGGCGGCCTTTTTCAAGAGAGTCATTCTGTGGAAATCTTATCGCTATCTTGCGGATATATCAACTGTCCGCATATGTGGGTACTTGTATTTCAGAATTTTACCGCGAAGTCGAAGAACTCCAGAATTTTTACCACGAAGTCGAATATGTCGAATAAGTTTTGAATGAAGGGGAGGGGTCTGACCCCGGCTTGCGTTCAAAGCCAAAAATGCCTTCCCGAAAAGTGCCAGGCACCAAATTTATGGATAAATTTTTATCGAGAAAAACGGTAGCCGGCACCACTGCGTTACCTAAAGCGATTTTTCCTCCCGGATTAAAGCAAAACAGCATCCCCGACCCATAGTATTTATGGAGGAATTTTATGCGGATCATGGCATATTCCCCGTACGGGGCCGACGGAATCATCATCCGGGTTGAGGCGGATATACGCCGGGGCATACCCGGGGTAGACATTACCGGGCTTGCGGAAGGCGCGGTCAGGGAGGCAAGAGAGCGGGTCAGGGCGGCTTTCAGGAATTCCGGCTTCTCCTTCCCGCAGGACAGGGTACTCATCAACCTCGCGCCGGCCGGCGTAAGAAAGGACGGGGCCGCCCTGGATTTGCCCATTGCCCTGGCGGTAATGCTGGCGGCGGAAGACATCGCCTCCCCGCCGGATTGCGAAAACCAGGAGAGCGTCATGGTCCTGGGCGAGCTGGAACTGTCGGGCAGGCTGCGCCCGGTACGCGGGGTAATTGCCGCCGTTGACGCGGGACTCCGGGCGGGTATCGGCAGCTTTATTGTGCCGGAGGAAAATGCCCGGGAAGCGGCGATCATGGCCCCCGGCAAATTTGCCGCGCCCGGAACGTTGTCCGGGGCGGCGGGTATCCTTGCCGAATTCACCGGCTCCCTTTCTTTCCCTGCCGCGGCCCTGCCCGTATCAGACCGCTTGAATTCGGACAGCCGGGAGAGCCGCCTTTCTCTGGCCGCCTATACGGCGGTACGGGGCCAGGGGCGCTACAAGCGGGCCATGGAAATAGCCGCCGCCGGGGGACATAACCTCCTGGTTTTCGGGCCGCCCGGCGCGGGCAAGACCATGCTCGCCCGGAGCATGCCCGCCATTCTGCCGCCCCTTACCAAAGCCGAGGCGGTGGAGGCGACTAGGATACACAGCCTGGCGGGCGGCTTCCTGGGAAGCGGCGAAAG
>JAIRZS010000301.1 GCA_031267115.1 Treponema sp. | reverse complement strand
AGCGGGCACGCGGAACACGCCGGACGATTTTTTCAGGCAGGAAGGGGGGGCCCGCTACCACGGACAATCCGCCCGTAGCCGGCTCAAGGGCGGGGCAAAATACGTATTTTGCCCCGCCCTTGATCTCCCGCAAACCAAAACGCTCAAGCGTTTTGGTTCCTGTGGCCCCCCCTCCGCTCCAGCATTGCCGCCTTAAGCAAAGATGTAACACCACAGGCGGCAATGCTTACGCTACCCCCCGGCCAGGCGCTCCGCGCCAGGATGAAGAACCCCGCCGCAAGAATAAAATTTGATCCACCCCAGCGTGCCGGCAGAGCCGAACGCAGGGCCGCGGGTCCGGTTAAAAACGATACTTCAGCCGGGCCTGAATAAAACTGTTGTCACAGTATTGGCCGAACTGCCCGCCCCGGTCCCCCGCGAAGAATCCGCCCGCCAGACCCACCGTTACATCGTCCTGCGTCCAGCTTAGCACCGGCATGATCAGGCAATCCTTGTCTTCAATGCCCCATATCGCGGCGGCGCTTAGTTCAAGCCGGTCCTGTAAAAACCTCTTCGACAGTTTTGTCGTTATCCACGTGGAAGTGGGATCGGAACCCGCCTCAACATCCAGCAGGGGATTATCCCCTATCCTGTTATGCCGCAGGGTTATGGTTTCGGCGGCCTGAAGGTTCAGATTAATGCCCCAGACAAGATCCCGGTCAAAGCCGAGGGACCATGCAAGATAGGGATTGTATACAGCGCCGTCATCGCCGGCCAAATCTTCGGTAAGGTTCAGCGCCGCCTCCGCCCGTACATTAAAAGCGGACAGGACCTGCGCGTAATCAAGTCCAAGCTGGTGGTAGGGATTGTACGCGATCTCCGGCGGCAGCAAGGATGCAAGCGCCGTATCAACATCACTCGGTCCCCCGGCGCTCATGAGTCCGGGGGCCGCCGCCGCGATGCTCGCCGCGGTCCCTGCCAGGGAGACCGCCGGGGCGGTCAGACGTCCGTAGTAATACTGCGCTCCCAGATCCGCACTGCCAAGGGTGGTAGTAAAACGCAGACCCGTCTGGGCATAGTTAAAGGTTGAAGTGTCGGGATACGCGCCTGCAATAGTACCGGGCAGCATTCGGGGAAGGACCTGCGCGGCGTATTGCCTTTGGGTTGGATTGGTCATACCCACAATCTGTTCCGTAATCCGCCCCGGCAGGGCCGTCATTTGGGCCGGCGCCCAGCGTCCGCTTCCGGCAAGACGCAGGGGCTCAAAATTGGGGACAAAGACGGCTTCCAGTTTGGAAAACTGTCCGAAATTCCGGGAAACGCGGACCAGGGGACGGGCGATCTTCTGCGCCATGCCGTCGCTTAAACTGTCAACCAGCAGGGTAAGGTCCGAATAGTCGAGGGGATTGATCACATCCAGCGGCCCCATGCTGTCGGCCTTGCCCCAGGTCAGCTTTCGCAGCCCCCCCTCAAGCTCAAAATCGCCGAAATAGGCGCGGACATAGGCTTCGTCTATCGCTACAGGCGTCGCCGCCGGCGCCATTGCAGATACCGCCGCCGGCGTACCGGGACTGATCTTCAAATTGATAATCCCCAGCGCGTGGGCGTTTTCCGCACTAAAGTTAAGTCTGCCGGAAAATATATTGCCGAGCCGCAGGGAATCGGCGTTTCCAAAATCGTCGATAAAGCCGTTCAGCACCGCCCCCGCCTCGCCCTGCAGTAAAATGAGGGGATACGGGGAATAGGAATCGGGAGTCCCGGGTTCCTCATCGCCGAAACCAAAATCCTGCGCGCCAAGCAGTGTTGCCGCGGGCAGCAGAGAGCAGACCAGGGCGAGGCGCCTCATCAAAAACGATAGTTTCATCGGACCCTCCCAGTTTCAAGATAGGCTGTCGTGAATACCCCCTCAGGTACCGGATCGCCGTATTTGATAATATCCGTGTGAATCGTCGTAGAAGTTCCGGCCACAAGGGTGCTTACCTTTATCTCCGCGGGTGTAAGATAGCCCTGCACGGCATGGAAACCGGAAGATTCCATCAGTTTAACCAGAGTCCCCCGGCGGTCGTACATTTCGATCTTGTAATTCACCAGTGTCGTCTTGTCGATCCACAGGATCATCTTCCCGTACTGGTAGGCCGAATCTTTGGGGACAGACTGAATAACATAGCAGGATGCGCCGTTGTACGGTTCCTCCCGCAGCAGGGTATGGGTATCCTCATCGGACCTTCTGCTCTGGGCGTTCAGATCGTCGTAAGACATGTCGGTACCCATAAAACTGCTGCTTCCCTCGGACGCGGCAATACGCCGGACCTTTCCCAGGCTGGGCAGATAGATCCACTGGTCCTTGCTGCCGGCGGCCTTCTCCAGGGTAAGGAACCGGGTTCCCCTCACGGCGGCGGGCTGCTGAAACACGATCATCAGACGGTCGTTTCCCCTGGCATCATCTTTGGAATACTGGTCGATGACCCGCTCGGAGGTAGAACCGTTTTTAGCGGTAATCACCATGCGGGAACGGGAAGACACGGTTTCCGCGTCAATCCGGTCACGGGAGGCCTGAACAATGGACGCGGCGCTCTGGGCCGGTGCGCTCTGGGCCGCTGCTGTCTGGATACATACCATTCCGGCGCAGAGCGCCGCCGGTAAAACAATCAACGCAAATCGTTTCATTTGCTTCTCCTTCAAAAAATATCAAGCGCAGCCGGCCCGTTTACCGTCGCCGGTCTGCCCATAGATAAACCTGGGTTTTATCATCCCGAGCAGCACCGGAATTACCGTAAGGCTTATCAGCGCGCTGGTGAACATGGTAAGGGTCATCAGCAGCCCCAGGCTGGCAAGAATGACAAACCGGGAAAAGGCCAGGACCGCAAATCCCGCGCCCACGGAAACCGCGTTGATGATGATCGCCCTGCCGGATGTGGCGAAGGTCCGGCGCAGAAAGTCGCCGCCTCCCCGGTATTCCCGTTTATACGCGTCGATAAAATGAATGGCGTAATCAACGCCTATCCCCACGGAAACACTCGCCACCAGCGAAGTTCCCAGATTGAGCTTTATCCCCAAAAAGCCCATCATCGCAAAGTTGATAAGGATCGAAATAAACAGGGGCAGAATCCCCACAAGCCCCGCGGCCGGGGACCGGTTGGAAAGGGCAATGATGAAAAAAACCATGAGAATAGAAACCGCCACAGAAATAATCTGGGATTCTACCACCAGGGCGCTGAGGGAACTGTCTACCAGTGCAGGCCCCCCTATCCGCACCCTTACCGTGTCCGGAAAGTGGGCGTGGATATAATCGTTTATCTGCGCCAGGACAGCTTTTGTCCCGGCGTCTCCGGTTGTCCAAACCTGCACCGTTGTCCGGATGGCCGTGGGCTCCAGCGCGTCATTGGCGTAATCCCCCGTGCTGCCGGAAAGCAGAACCAGATAATTGGACACCAGGGTCGACAGTTCGGCGCTTTCTGTCTTTCCGTAACGCGCCGGATCTGCGGGGATTTCATAATAGGCGGCCCCCTCGTAGTTCGTCAGCTTTTTTGCCCTCCGTACCAGATCCGCGGCGCTCATGTCGGGACTCCCCGCCGCCCGGTCAAGCAGGGCCATGTCGAGCACGGCGGCATGGGGGAGGCTGCGCTCCGCGACCGCTTCGTTCCGCGATGTCCCGCCCGTTCCCATTGCGGGGACCGTCTCTGCAAAGCCGAAGTCCCCAAAACCAAAATCATCACCGGGATCTTCGTTCACAGCCGTCCGCGCCGCACTGCGGATACCGTCGGGACTTTCGTCAACATTGAACACCTGGTTCGTCCGCTTTACCATGTCGGTAAAGCCCATGACCTTGCCGACACCGGGAACCCGGTCGTGCAGATAGGTCTGCAAGCCGTCTACCGCGCTCAACACTTCGGGCATGAGCAGCGCGGCGGAATCATCGGCCTCCACTACCACATTTATCACCTTGGAGCCGCCGAATTTTTCACGGATAAAAACATCGGACTGTCTTACATCGGTGTCATCCCTGAAGTACTCGACATACACGTTGTCTATGATCAGCTTCGACAGGCCGTAGAGGGAAACCGCCGTTACGGCAATGACGGTAAAAAACGCCAGATACTTCTTCTGCGCCACCCCCATCAGGGTACAGGTAAGGGATTCGTTCAGCGAATCCTGGCCCTCCGCGGAAGCGCCGCTTTTGTTTTCCATGGGCCTGGGTCCGCGGATAATCAACAGCGCCGGTATCAGCGTTACCGCCACGAGGAAACTGGCAACAACACCGAAGCTGGAAAAATAGCCGAATTCCCGAATCGGCGGCACCTCGGTAAAACAGAACGAAACAAATCCGGCGAAAGTAGTAAGGGCGGCGAGCATTACGGGCTTCCCGATTTTCCGCAGCAGCGCAAAGACCAGTTCCCGGTGTTCCTCCATCGAAAGGGCCGAACCCCTCCCGGCCAGGTCTTCCATGTAGTGGGTAACAACGTGGATACCGTAGGCGCTTCCCACCGCCACCAGGATAACGGGGAGCACGGTGGAAAGTATCGACAGCTTAACGTCAAAAAGCGGCATCGCCCCGATTGACCATATTACCGCGACAAGGACGGTAATAAGGGGCAGCAGTACCGCCGTCAAATGCCGGAACGAGAAGAAGAGGACCCCCAGCACCACAAGGATCACCAGGGGGATAAGATAAACAAGGTCATCCGCCGTGGCTTCGTTGATGGTGGAACTTATTACCGGAAGACCCGCCACATAAACCTTCGCCGTATCGTCAAACATTTCATGGGCGGTACCGCGGATGGTACGGAAGGTATCCATCACCAGCTTGCTGCCCGCCTCTTCGCTTTCAATTGTCAGCGGAATAAGAATCTGCGTGGAGCTGAAATCATCGGAAACAAGGGAGCGGTCGTACAGTTCCCAGGAACGAAGTCTCCCCCGGAGCGCATCAATTTCTTCCGGAGTCCCCGAAAAGTCAGCGGCCACAAGATTTTCCACCACAATGGAATCGCCTGAGGCGGTAATATAATCCGTATCCATGATGGAACTGATATTCCCCGCAATTTCACATTCGTTCCTGATAAAAGTGGTGTATTCTTTGATCTCCCGGAGAAATACGGGATCGAATACCGTTCCGTACCGGTGCTCCAGCCCCACAAGGATAAAAAGGGAGCTGCCGAAGGTATCGTCAATTTCTTCCGATGTTATCAGCGCCGGATCGTCCGCCGGTACAAAACGAATATTATTGTTGTTCATTTCCGCTTTTGGCAGTTGAAATGCGAAAAATACGGTAATTGCCGCAATGATCGCCACAATTAAAGCGGGATATTTAAAAAACCTCTGCATGCCGTTTCTCCGTTACCCTTGATATTTACCAGGAATACAGGTACAATGAGTTTAAAAGGTAACACTTGGACAGGCGGTTTAATTTACGCTGCGCCGTGCCGGTGTAAAGTTCTTTACATGTTTCCGGAAAATGTAAAGCGCCGGGCGCCCGGCATGGTACCCGCGGGGTATGTATGGAAGGGACGGAAAAAACAAAAGGGACGCCCAAAAAAGAAAACCGGAAAACCCGCCATACCCGGCAGGCCATCAGGGACAGCCTTATCGAACTTATGGGAACGCAGCCCATAACGAATATTACGATCAAAGAGATATGCGCCCTCGCCGATATAAGCCGTCCTACCTTCTACGCCCATTACCGGAATCAGTATGAACTGCTCAAAACCATCGAGGATGAAATATCCGTCTATTTTGAAAGGGTTGTTTTTGCCGATAAAACGGAAAAATACACCAAACGGGAAATCCGGCAGAAGATAGAAGAAGTGCTGTGCTACATCGAAGGCAACAGTAATTCTATCCAGGTACTGCTCAGTGAAAACGGCGACATCGGTTTCCAAAAAAGGTTTTTCCGCCGCTTTGCCGAATACACCCGGCATGCGGCAAAAAACTTCCTTAAAGAGGAAACGGCCCCGGAGATAAGCGAACTGTACTCTGTTTTTACCGCCCAGGGGCTTATAGCCCTGGTCCAGCGCTGGCTTAAAAACAACATGAATCCCCCCAAAAAGCA
>JAIRZS010000199.1 GCA_031267115.1 Treponema sp. | reverse complement strand
CCTACGCTCCCCCAGCCGGACGCCGGACGCGGAGCAGGGCCTCGCTTGCCTCGCGGTAATTGGGGTTAAGGGCAAGCGCCCGCTCGTAGGCTTCCACGGCGAAAGAGCCTTCCCCGGCGGATTCCCGCACCGTGCCGAGCCGGTACCACCAGAGGGCGGCCCCCGGCTCAAGACGTACCGCCGTGGTGTAGGCGACGTCCGCGTGGCGCCACCTTCCCGAAAGCCGGTAAATTTCGCCGATAAAGAAATAGGCTACGGAGGCCCGGTCGCCCTGGGGCAGGGCGTTCACGTAGCGCTGCATAAACCGCAGGGATTCAGTGTGGTTGTCCAGATAGAAATACGCCTCGCCCATGGTTTCCGTAATACGCATATCGCCCGCAATCCTCAAGGCCCGCTCCCCCCAGGTGATCACATCGGCGTACTTCCTCTGCCTTTGCAGCGCCCAGGTAAGCACCGTGTAGGAATCCATGTTACCGGCATTGCGGGCAATTTCCTCCCGGCAAATCCGCACGGCTTCGTTATAGTAGCGGTCGGCTTCCTCCATGCGGTTCCGCCCCTCCAGGTCCCTGCCGGCGCGGTAGTTCTGCAGCGCGTCATAGCGGGAAACATCCGGGGCCTGCTGGGCCGCCAGCGGCAGCGCGGCCGCGAGAATCAAGACAAAAAACAGGCGCGAAACCGGCCCCCGGCAGGCGTTCACGCGATTAGCCCGTTAATCGAAGCCGCAGCCCTGCGGCCCTCGCCCATGGCGAGAATCACCGTGGCGGCCCCCAGGACAATGTCGCCCCCGGCGTATACCCTGTCCAGGGAGGTCTTCTGCTTTTCGTCAACCACGATGCGGCCCTTCCGGTCGGCGTCAAGGTTCCCGGTGGTACGCACCAGGAGGGGGTTCGATTCGTTCCCCAGCGCGACAATAACCAGATCGCAGTCAAATACGTATTCCGAACCGGGAATGGCCACAGGGCTTCTGCGCCCCGAAGCGTCGCTTTCCCCCAGCTCGAATTTTTGCAATTCCAGCCCGGTTACCCGGCCCTGATCGTCCCCCAGAATTTTCGCGGGGTTCCGCAGAAAGTCGAACACTATCCCTTCCTCCATAGCGTGGACCACCTCCTCGGCCCTGGCGGGCATCTCCTCCCTGGTCCTGCGGTAAATAATGTGGACCTGCTCCGCCCCCAGCCGCAGCGCCATACGCGCCGCGTCCATAGCCACATTCCCGCCGCCGATAACCGCCGCTATTTTTGAATGGTAAATCGGCGTGGCGGCTTTTTCAATATCGTAAGCCTTCATCAGATTCGCCCTGGTAAGGTATTCGTTGGCGCTGGAAACCCCCACCAGGTTCTCCCCCGGGCAGCCCAGGAATTTCGGGAGCCCCGCGCCCACGCCGATAAACGCCGCGTCGAATTTATCCTCGTCAAGCAGTTCCCGCACCGTCCGGGTACGGCCCGCCAGGAAGCTTGTCTCAAATTTTACCCCCATTTTGCCCAGATTTTCAACTTCGGCCTGGACTATGCCCTTGGGGAGCCGGAATTCGGGGATGCCGTACACCATAACCCCGCCGGCCTTGTGGAAAGCCTCGAAGATGTGGACCTCGTGCCCTTCCCTCGCGGCGTCCGCGGCCACCGTAAGGCCCGCCGGGCCGGAGCCGATAACCGCCACCTTCCTGCCCGTCGCGGGTTTGACAGGCGGAACCGTCACCTTGCCGTTGTCCCGTTCCCAGTCAGCCGCAAAGCGCTCAAGCCTGCCGATAGCCACCGCCTTTTCCACGGATTTAAGGCTTTTTCCCACCGTACAGCCCGCCTGGCACTGCTTTTCCTGGGGACAGACCCGGCCGCATACCGCCGGGAGCAGATTCGTTTCCTTAATAATGTCCACCGCGGCCTTAAAATCGCCATTCTGGATTTCCGCGATAAAGCGGGGGATAGGCACCTGTACCGGGCAGCCGCTCACGCAGGGCTGGTTCTTGCAGCCCAGGCAGCGTTCAGCCTCAAGGCGGGCCTGGCTTTCCGTATAGCCCAGCGCCACCTCGCTCACATTCCTGCCCCGCGCGGCAGGGTCCTGCACCGGCATCTCCTGGCCCGGAATAGCCATACGGTCCTTCACGCTGATTTTCCCGCCCGCCGCCTTGCATTCCAGTATAGGTTTCAGCAGCGCGCGGGCCTCCGCCTCAAGCTGCTCCCTGTTTTTTGTTTCAGCACTCACTCAATTGTTCTCCTTTTATGTCTTATCTATATATATCGAGCTATATATTCAGCCGGGGGAAGCCTCCCCCTACGGCCGGGCCAAGGTCCCGGCCTACCCCCTCTGCGGGGGCAAACGGCCAATCGCTTTTCGCCCCCGCAACGCCCCCGAATTCAGGCGCAATACCCAGGAGTTTTGCGAAGCAAAACTCCGAAAATGAAAACGCGGAGCGTTTTCATTCCGTAACGCCCCCGAATTCAGGCAAGTACCGCAGAATTTTACCGCAAAGTCGAATAAGTCGAATAAGGCAAGAAAGCCAAGGCTTTCATGTATTTTATTTTTCTTTAGCCTTCTGTAATTACTCATATTAGCGGTTTTAGTCCAATTAACCAACCTGGAGCTTTCTATTTTGCCGGCTGGGGCGCGGGGGCCGGGTGGGGCGGCAGCCCGAGGTTTAAATGGCACTGGTGGTGATCCCGGTCTTCACGGCTTTTAAACGCCTTCATCCTGGTCATCATATTCTCAAAGTCCACCTTGTAACCGTCAAATTCAGGGCCGTCCACGCAGACAAACCTAGTTTCCCCGCCGACCGTAACCCGGCAGCCGCCGCACATCCCCGTACCATCGATCATGATCGTATTCAGCGACACCATGATGGGGGTATTGGTTTCGGCGGCGGCTTTTACGCAAAATTT
>JAIRZS010000086.1 GCA_031267115.1 Treponema sp. | reverse complement strand
TACACCCCGGAGGCTATCCGGAGCTTTGTCTCCCAGATAGGCATTGCCAAGACCGACAGCATGGTGGACATTGCCTTTCTGGAGTACTGCCTCCGGGAAGATCTGAACAAGCGGGCCCTGAGAGTCATGGCGGTGTTGAAGCCTCTGAAACTCATCATCGAAAACTGGCCCGAGGGCAAGGTTGAGGAGCTTGAGGCGGTAAACAACCCCGAAGACGAAAGCGCCGGAAAGCGGAAGCTTACCTTTAGCCGGGAACTCTGGATCGAACGGGACGACTTTATGGAAAACCCGCCGCCCAAGTACTTCCGCCTCTACCCGGGCAATGCGGAACGTCCCGGGAACAGCGTCCGGCTTCGTTACGGCTACATCGTTACCTGTACGGGTTTCGACAAGAACGCCGCCGGAGAGCTTACCGCGGTTCGTTGCGTCTACGATCCCGCAACCAGGGGGGGTAATGCCCCGGACAACAAAAAGGTAAAGGGGACTATCCACTGGGTATCGGTTGCCCACGCCGTGCCCATTGAGGCGCGGATCTACGATTACCTTTTCGCCGCCGAACGGCCCATGGAAGTTCCGCCGGGGGGGAATTTTACCGACAACCTTAACCCCAACTCCCTGGAAGTGATCGACGGCGCCTGGGGTGAACCGTCCCTGGTAAATGCCGATCCGGCGGCCGCCGATCCGGCGACCCGATACCAGTTTGAGCGGCTGGGCTACTTTGTGCGGGATACACCTGCCATACCGGAACCCGGCGGGGACAGGGTGGAAAACGGGAAACTGGTCTTCAATAAAACCATCGGCCTGCGGGATACCTGGGCAAAGGTGAACAAAAAAAGCCAGGGATAGAAGCGAAAAACCGCCGCACCTTTACCCTGCCGGCAGAACCGGGCATTACTGCCGGCGTCTCCCGTATTGCGCCCCCTTGTGAACAATTTTCCTCTCAGACATAATAAAATCCATGATAGCCCTATCTTTCCCGGTCCGCCGTCTCCCAGGCGCGGCGTTCCGGATTGGTTTTGTCTTATGGTGAACTTTGAAGCCGAACTTGCCAAACTGCTTTCCCTTGAAACCGAAAGCTTGCCCCAATACGAATTTGCGGAACTTGCGGCAGCAGGCCAGGAACTTCTGGCGGAACTGAACAAGAAGCAGACCGACACTTCCCTGCAAATTGAAGAAATTTACGATTTGGTAAAGGAGCAGGGTTTTTTGCGGGAAAAGGCAGATGCGGAAAAAGCCAGGGCGGATCAACTGGTAGTGGCGGCGGTAGGCCTCTCCGACCTCCTGGAAGATTTTTACGCCTATGCGGGCCGGAGCGGCAACGCGGAATTGGGACGCCAAGCCCGGCTCCTCTGGGAAAAGGCCGGCGCTACCCTTTCGAACTGCGGCATATTCCGTTTCGGGGAAGAGGGGCAGAGCCTGGACCCGAGGATCCATGCGGTCAAGGCAAGCGCCGCGTCACCCTTCCCCCGCGAACAGGTGGCGGAACTGCTCCAAAGCGGTTATGTGTATCAAAACGTTGTTATACGCAAGGCCGCAGTGGTGGTAAGCAGCGGGCAGGAGGAGGAAAGCCGGAAAACGGAAACAGCGGAAGAAGAAATCGGCTTGGACTACAGAAACGGCGCAAATACGGAAATCAGGAACGAAGACCAGTATGAGGGAGACGCGAATGAGCAGAATAGTCGGTATTGATTTAGGAACATCCACTTCGGAAATCGGCTGTATCGTTGACGGCAAGGCAAGGCTGATTCCCAATTCCCGGGGCAGCCTGATAACTCCGTCGGTGGTGCATGTCGGAGAGGACGGCGCGGTACTCGTGGGGGAAGAAGCGGCGGAGTATCTTTTTACCCGGCCTGATTGTACCTTCATGGAGGTCAAACGCCTTACCGGCAGCGGCGAAAAGCTCAAGGCCCACGGAAAAGAATACGCGCCGGAGGAGATTCAGGCCATGTTCCTTAAGTACCTGATCCGCTGCGCCGAAGACAATCTGCAAGAAAAAATCGACCGCGCCGTGATTACCGTACCGGCCTATTTTACCGATGTACAGCGGCGGGCCACGGCGAAGGCCGGGGAGCTGGCCGGCCTGCGGGTGGAGCGCATCATCAACGAGCCTACCGCGGCGGCCCTGGATTACGGCCTTTCAAACCTCAAGGAATGTAAGAATGTACTGGTCTATGACCTGGGGGGCGGTACGCTGGATGTAACGGTCCTTGAACTCTTTGAAGGAGTCATCGACGTAAAGGCAAGCTGCGGTAACAACCACCTGGGGGGCAAGGATTTTGATGAAATCATCATGGCCCATCTTGCCGATCCCGCGGGGGATGAACGGGCCCTGATGCGGCTTAAAAAGGCCGCGGAGGACTGCAAAATCGCCCTGAGTACAGAGGAGGAATTCCGGGTATCCCTGCCCTTCCTCCTGACGGACAAGGACGGAAAGCCGGTTTCGGTTGAAAAGACCGTCCGCCGGAAAGAATTTGAAGACTGGGTGTCGGATAAGGTGCTTTCCACCAGGGAACCCATGCAAAGCGCCCTTGCGGACGCGAAGCTGGAGCCCCAGGATTTGCAGGTGATACTCCTTGTGGGGGGTTCCACCCGGATCCCCTGCGTAAAACGCCTTGTGGAGAAAACCCTCGGCGCGGTTCCCCGTTCCCTGGTGGACCCCGATTTGACGGTGGCCAGGGGCGCGTCAATTCAGGCGGGGCTTATCGAGGGCAGCATCAACAATGAAGACCTGGTCCTTACCGATGTCTGCCCCTACACCCTGGG
>JAIRZS010000013.1 GCA_031267115.1 Treponema sp. | reverse complement strand
TCCAATGTTCCGGCCAAGGCGGGGCGGCCGGTACTGGAAGACTTTATTGGCCGCTCGGCGGGGATGCTGAAAAGCGGCGGGCTGGCCCTTGTTGTAGTAGTAAACCCGCTCGCGCCGTGGTTCCGCGACAGTATTACTGCGCGGGGCTTCGCGCTGTCCTGCGAAGAGGCCGGGAAGGACCATACGGTGTTTGCCTATGGCCGCGGTTCGGAGGCGGTGTCTGCGGGCGGCGCGGAGGCTGGCGTGTTTCCCGGCGGGGCGGCCTATTGCCGGGGCGGCGGGGATTTTGAAATGGAGGGGGTCCGTTACCGCATCGACGCGGTTTACGGCGCGGCGGGCTTTGACCGGGCCGGCGCGGCTGTTGTTGCGGCGGTAAGGCTGGCGGGGAGGCTGGGGGAAAAGATACAGGCCTGCCTTGCCGCCAGTCCCGCCGTCCTGGTACACGAGCCGGATCAGGGGCATTTTCCCGTATGGTTCTCCCGCCGCTTCCCCTTCTCCTTTCCCTCGGCCCCGGCCCCGGGCAGCTTTGTGCTTTCGGGGAGGAATATCCTGTCCCTTGAGGCTTCCCGGAGGAATCTGGAAAAGGCGGCGGGCGGCGGGGCGGTTTCGGTAAAAATAATGCCCGCCGTTGACATTGCCCTAAGCCGGGAGGAGCTTGCCCTGCCGGGCGGCTACGGGGTAATCGCGCTGTTTCCGGAGTTCGTACCCATGACGGACAGAATCGCCGCGTATTGGGAAGGGCTTGCCGCCCTGCTTGCGGAAAACGGCATTGCCCTTATCGGCCTGAACGCCTCGGCCTCGGAAAAGTTTGACCGGGCCAAAAGCGCGGCCTTTACCCGGCTGGGCGATTTCCGCCGCAGCGGCTTCCGCGCCCTGGCCTACCGCAAAAACGCGGCAAACCGCTAATCTTCTACCGCGAAGTCGAATAGAACCGAAGGTTCGCAGTCGAGTAAAACTTCCGGCGCATAGCCTCTCTCCCCCTGCAAAACCCACAGACAAAATTTGCCAATCTGTTTGTCATAGTCTTTTGCATAGATAAGATAAGCATAGCGCCTATTCTTCCGGTGGCTATTTGGTAAATCCTTGCTACATAAGGACTTATCTTTTTCCCCAGGGAGGATTCGAACCCCCACAAGCAGATCCAGAGTCTGCCGTGCTACCATTACACAACCGGGGAATAAACCGGCAAAACACCAATCTTTACCGACCTAGATTATACCTAAGCTATATCATTTTTTGAAAAATCTGTCAATGCCGGCTGAATAGTTGCAATCCACAAATGCAACAGACTGCTAGCGTTCCCTTACCCAGATCTCCGTGACGCCGGCCCGGCCCATTTTTTCCGCCAGGGCGGGGATATCTTCCGCGTAAACCCCGTTTATTACTACCCGGATGGACGCGCCCTGGCTTTCCATCGCCGCCGCGATCCCAAGATTTTGCAGGCTAAACAAGAGGGATTCAGCTGTGGAGCGTTCCCGGTAGGACCCGGCCTGGAGGATATACCGCCTCCCGTCGCCCGCCGGAGGAAGCCGGGGTATGACAGTTACCGTTACCTGCCTGCGCTGGGGAGGAGGAGGCGGGGCGGGGGCCTGTACCGGGGGCGGCGGGGAAACGGGCATCTGCATCTGGGACGGCGGCGCGGGGATCTGCGCCTGTGTCCGGGGCAGCGAAACAGCCGGCGGGGCTTGCCGGGGCGGGGCGGTTTGCTGCCGGGCGAGTGCTTGTCTGGGTATTTCCGTTACGGCGACTTCCCGGGCGGTCTCGCTTTCTACATAGACCCACAGTTTTCCCGATTCATCCCTGTTCATGGACAGTACTACCCGGTCGGTATCCGCAGGGAGGGCTACCCGCGCCGAGGCTGCCCCCCGCCCAGCCGCCGGGGGCGCTGTCCGGGCAGGGGCCCCGTCCCTGGAAGCCGGATCCGCAGGCCGGACCGGGGTGGACGATGCGGGGGGCGGAGGAACAGGCCGGGCCTCTGTGGGCGGTACGGGGGCCGGAGGATTGGGCCGGGCCTGGGCGGACGACGCGGGAGGCGGAGGAACAGGCTGTGTCTGCGCGGGCGGCAGGGCCAGGGCCGGAGGATCGGGCTGGGCTTGAGGGGCCGGGGGACCGGACCGGGCCTGCGCGAGCGATGCGGACGGCGGCGGAACCGGGCGGGACCGGGAAGGAACTGCGGACAACGGCGCAGCAGGCCGGTCTGTTTCCGGCGGCAGGGTGACAATATCAGCCGGAGACAGACCGGATTCCCGGGACGGCGGGGAATCGTCTTTTTCCAAGTCCCCTGAATACTCCTCTTCATAGCTATTTGTATAGTAGAAACCCCGGTATCCGGGTTCATTCCCGGTTTCCGGCCCGCCCGTACTCCGGCTTGGGGGCGGTGCGGGCTGGACTGCGGGAAGCGGCCTTTGTTCCCCGGATCTGCCATTTATTGAAGGGCTATCACGGGTGGGGGGGGTACCGGTGTTCGGGCTGCTTTGAGTACCCGGAACCTCGCGGGCGTTCGGGCTATTGGTAGCCGGAGGTTCGCGGACCCCGCCGCCGGCGGATACCGGCGGGGGAGGAGCCGCAGCCGGCGCGGGGGTCCCGTCGCTGTTGAGCGGCTCCACCCTTACCCGCGCCTCGTTCATGAGGCCGATAGCCTCCGCCGCCGGTACGGTGAGTTCCACAATATGCCCTGAATTCGCATTGAGACGCCGGCTTACAATGACCACGATGCTGCGGCCTGTTTCCAGATTAGTGACCCTGATCCGGGTTCCCGACGCAAGGCTAATATGGGCCGCGGAAAGAGAACCGGAGATCGATGAAAGCCGGCCCGCGAGTCCTTCCCCGCCCTGGGCTGCGCAAAAAAAGAGGGGAACCAGTAAAAACAGCAGGCGGAAGCACCGCTTTTTCATGGACGTTTATTCCCGCAGCCAAATTGACTTTATTCCCATAGAGCCAAGGCGCTGCGCCATATCGCCAATATCGGAAGCCCTAACGCCGGAAATGATCACCCGGTTCCAGTTACCGAATTTTTCATGGACCGGGGAAAAGCCCTCGTCCCTGAGTCTGGCGAACAAGCGATCCGCCCCCGCCTTGCTGGCAAAGGCCCCGACCTGGACCTTGTACAGCTTCCGGTCCCCCCTGGCCGGAAGCCTGGGGATAATATTTACCCCCGACGCGGGGCTGCCCCCGGCTGTGGATGTAACCGTGGCTGGGACCGGAGGGGGGGTGGGGTTGGGCGGATAGGCGTTCGGCGGGGGAGGAGCGCCGCCGCTTTCAATGGACAGCCTGAGATTCCCGTTTGACTCCCGGTTTATCTCAATAAGAACCCGGTTTGCCTCCGGGGGAAGAAGTATCTGGGCCGAGCCGGGATTGGGCGGGCGTTCGGCGCCGGGAACCAACGCGGTCCGGGCGGGGCCGGTTTGGGCCGGGCTCTGGTTTGAAGCGGGAGAAGCCGGGGTGGTTTGGGAATCACCGAAGGCCGTGACAGCATCCGTCCCGGCGGCGTCCCAGGAATCGCTGTACACTTCAACAGCGTCAATTGAACGATCCCAGGCTAAAGGGCCGGCGGCGGTAAAGTAGACAAGCACCTCCTGCCCTTTTTCAAAATCCAGATCGGTATCCGAAGACATGATGAGATCATCATCCCCATCTTTGAAATTGTACCCCGGGCTGGAGGGGCCGTCGTATATCAGGTTCATTTTAAAGCGCTCCGGCATCCCGTTCCCGGCTTCGGTGTCGAGCCACGCCATTAGATCGTCATAGGTTATTTCCGTGTAACTGCCCCTGTTAATGTCCTGCGCATAAGCGGCAAGAACAGCCAGACAAAACAACGCGAGGAACAGGATCCTCTTCATCGCATACCCCCCTTTACGGTATTACAAGTAAAATTCAGCCGAGGGCTAGAACCCCCGCTCCGCCAAAAGTCTTGTCAAGACTTTTGGCAACGCCGGTTGGACGAGGGGCCGGACTTGTTCCGCAAGTCCGCCGGCCCCCGCTCGAAAAAATTATCATTTTTTTCGAGTTACCGCTGCTTGGCATTTATTGACAGACGACAGACCGAATAGTTACCATTACAAAACAATTATCCGCTTGACCTCCACAGGGAATACCCCGAAAAGCCTGTCCGGAGAAGGCGCGGCGCCGGCGGGAGCAGTACCCCCGGAAGCGGCGATCGCCCTGTTGTATATTTCCAGGACCGCCTTAATTTCCGCCGGATCTTTTGAATAGACCGCCGATGAATAGGCGGCCCGGAACAGGCCCTTTTCCGCGAGTTCAAGCGTGGGCAGGGAACCAAAACGCCTTTTTGCCTGGCTGTCCACTATCGCCGCAGGGCCGTCATAACCAATAGTAAAGACGAAATCCTCTCTGGAAAGCATAAAAACCGCAAAGCCCCGTCAGGCAGGGGAAAAATCGCTTTTACCGACACCGCAGGCCGGGCAAACCCAGTCATCGGGAATAGATTCAAAGGGAGTCCCCGGCGCGATTCCCCCGTCCGGGTCCCCGGCGGCGGGATTGTACTCATACCCGCAAATGTTGCAAACGTATTTCTGCATAGCAAAGCCTCCTGGCGCATATTATATGCCAAATTCTAACAAATTTACAGGTTAAAGACAAGGTAAAAACAGGCGAAATCAGCAGTTTAACATTAGAGCCTGTTCCAAAACCCCGGGGGACAAGTCCCCGGGAGCATAAGCGGCCCCTTAGCGGGGCGCTACGGGGCGGAGCCACCCGCAGAGCTGGGGTATGCCGGGACTTTGGCCCGGACATAGGGGCCGGACTTGCCTGCAAGTCTCCGGCTTCCCCCGGTCAGCAAGTTAAACAACTGTAAAAAACCCGTACGGATTTCGCGGGTTTTTCGCCTCCCATTAAAGCGAAACGGCTACCCATTCCCATATATACTTGTATGAGAAACTTACGTTTGCTTGGCCAGGGCGTCTGGTACGGAATACGTACCCGCATCAACAACCGCGAGCCGCTGTTCAGGCAGCCCGACGCCCTGGCGCTTTTCGCCCGCGTGTTCCGGCTGGCTCAGGGGCGATATGCCTTCGAGGTTCGCGCCCTGCGGCTTGAGGATGACTGGCTTATGTTTTACATTATGCCGGCGGACGGGTTCCAGCTTCCCGAGATTATGAAATGGCTGAAGCAGGTGTTCGCGCAGCGGTTTAACGGGATGGATGGGAGGGTAGGGCATATCTGGGGGGATAGGTATTGGTCGGAGATACTGGAGGGGGAGCCGCCGGAAGAAGCAAAGATCGGGGTCAGACCCTTATATGAAGGAATCACGGGCCTCCCCTGTTTTTTACTCTTTTTCCCCTGTTATCCACCCCTTTCCCCCCTTCCTGCCGCCCCTCCCCCCGGCTAGCCGCCCCCGCACGTCTCCGTTTCCCGCGCCAATCGTCCCCCCGCGTCTCAGCCCGCAGCGTTCGGCGGGGAACCTCTGCCCGCCGGCAAAGACGCCGGAATTCGGGCAATCCCGGACTGAAGCCCCATAGTTAAATACCTTCAAAAGAGTAAAAACTTCTTCCACTTATTCGACTTCTTCGACTTTGCGGTTAAAAATCCCGCAGACCGCATTGAACGTTCCGCAGGCCGGTTTACTTTAGGTATTCCCGCAGGCTGCCCAGCACGTCGTCCATGTCCAGCGGCTTGCCAAGATGCCCGTTCATCCCGGCCTCCAGGCACTTTTCGATATCTTCGCGGAACACATTGGCGGTCATGGCGATGATCGGGACGCCCTGCGGGTATTTCCGGGCCGCCAATTCTTTCCCCCGGCCTTCTTCAAAAGCGCGGATCCGCCGGGTAGCCTCGTAGCCGTCCATCTCCGGCATCTGCACATCCATAAATACCATGTCATAGCTGCCGTAATTTTCGGCAAAGAGTTTTAAAGCCTCGGCGCCATTCTCCGCGCAGTCTATAACAAGGCCCGACGGCTCCAGCAAAGACAGCATAATCTCCCGGTTAATCTCCACATCTTCGGCCAGCAGTACACGGTGCCCGCTGAAATCGTCCGTCTCGCTTTCCCCGGCGTCCTGGACAGGCGCCGCGCCAAGGCACTCGTTGACGCAGTCCTCTATCACGGAGGGGAAAAGCGGCTTTGGCAGGAATCTGCTGATCCCGGCCTCTCTCGCGTCTTTTTCAATAGCGCTCCATTCCACGGACGAGATCATTATAATTACCGGTTCATTCCCGCCGCGGCCCTTAATCCGGCGGGAAAGCTCAATCCCGTCCATGCCCGGCATTTTCCAGTCGATAAAGTAGATGTCGTAGGGGCCGTTGCGGTCGATTAACGCCCAGGCTTCCCCGCCGCCGGCAGCAGTGTCGCAGCTTATACCCAGACCCCGGGCAATATCCGCGAAATACGCCCGGACATCCAGCGCGTCGTCCACGGCAAGCACGCGCAGCTTCGCCCGGTCCGCGCCCGGTATCAGGGGGGCGCGTTTTTGGGACGCCCCGCGCCCGGCCTGCACCGTAAAGCCAAAGGTAGAACCATGCCCAGGTTCCGATTTTATCCATATCCGGCCGCCCATCATCTCCACAATGCGCTTCGATATCGCCAGCCCAAGCCCCGTACCGCCGAATTTACGCGACGTGCTGCTCTCCGCCTGCTGGAAAGAAGAGAACAGCCGGGCCTGCTGCTCTTCGGATATTCCGATACCGGTATCCGTAATCTCGATTTGTATCGTATAGACGCCGTCTTTTTCTTCCAGCAGCCGCGTGTCAACCCGGACCGACCCGTTTTCTGGCGTAAATTTGACGGCGTTCGAAAGCAGGTTCGTTATAACCTGCGCCAGCCGCTGGTCGTCGCCGCAGAGCATACGGGGGATTTTTTCATCTATATATACCGCCAAAACCTGGCGTTTTTCGTCCACGCGGAAGTTGATAACATTAACAACCCTTTGCAGCATTTTTTCAAAGTCAAAATCCGAAAGGGAAAGCTCCAGCTTGCCCGCCTCTATCTTTGACATATCCAGAATATCGTTGATAACCCCCAGCAGGTGCCGGGAAGCGGTCTCGATTTTCTCAAAGGCATAGTCCTTCTGTTCTATAGTCGCCGCCGATTTCCCGATAGCGGTCATCCCGATAATCGCGTTCATGGGCGTCCGCATCTCGTGGCTCATGTTCGACAGAAAATTGCTCTTTGTCCTGGAGGCGTCTTCCGCCGTTTTCCGCGCCTTTTCGTATTCGTGGTTCTGGTATTTCAGCACAAGGACCATCAGCAGGCAGGCAATAACAAAAGACACGGCAATATCAAGGTAGAGCATAAATTCCGTCTCAATCGGCCTTACCTCCACCAGGCCGATCATTTGCGCGAAAAAAGACGCCACATTGATAACAAGGTAAACCGCCAGCATAACCGCGAAGTCTTTCCCCTTAAGCAGGACGGATATAACAATCCCGCCCAAAAGCAGGTATGCCAGCATCCCGCTGTGAATACCGCCGCTGGAGAAAAAGACAAACGGGAACCCTATATCGCAGAAGACGATCACCGTCAGAAGCCCGCCCGCCCGGTAGTTCCGCGTTTTGTTCACGATATATTGCATAAGCAGGATACTGACCGGCAGGAGGGCCGTAGCCAGAATGGATATCAGCGATGTCGCCGTCCCAAAAGTAATAAGCCAGCCCCCAAGGCTTCCCGCGAAACCAAGGCTCAGGGCAAAGTTGAAAATCCGCCCCTCCTGCGCCGTTTCCCTCGAAATGAAATTGCGGTAAAAGAAATCCCTTAATTTTTTTAAAAGCATATACTCCGGCATCCTTTTAAGGGAATTATACCAAAAAATGAAAGAATAACCATATCCCAAAGCCCTTTGGGCGCATCCTGCCGCTTACGCGCCAGGACCGGGCTTTCCGGGGCTCCGCTGCCGCTCCGGCCCCGCCTGCGGCGGGTCTGCTTCGCACCCCTCCAATCCCTTGCGCGTGCCAAAATCCGGCAGGACGCCGGATTTTGGCAATAGAAACAGCGGCATCCATGTATTGGTGGAGGATGAATACCGGAAAGCGTATGCGTCATTCGGCAGGAAGGACGATTTTTTCCGGGCATTGTGCTACGAAACCGCCCGCTGCTTCCCTAAAAACTGGCATGGCCTGTCCCTGGCGGTCTCCGGTATTGCCCCGGACGGTTGAATTCAGAATTGCTGGAGGAACGCCGGCAATTCTCAATTTGTCCGGCAAAAGCAAAAGGACACCGCGGGAATTTTTCAGGGGTCCTGGCCGGGGATAAAAGCCCCTACACTTTTCCCCCGGCATTTATGCCGATGCCACCCCTCTGCAATCTTTTGGTGTCCTTTCACTGGTCAGTAAAACAGAGAATTGCCGGCGGGAACGGGACAAAAGCGAGGCGCAGGCAGAGACACTGTTGCGATTCTGCTTAAGAAAAACGGTTAACCCAAAAGCGTACCGGCTTGTTTTGAAAGTAATTTTCTCCTTGCTCCAAAACCATTGCCGGGCTATCACAGTAGGATTCCACTGTATCTCCTCCCTTATGGCAGGTAAGGGTAATATTATCCAGTTCCAGCAACGGAGAATCTGCAGGTAAAGGTTCAGTAGGAAATACATCAATCGCTGCCCCGGTAATGCCCCTCTCTTTCAGGGTACAGTACAATGCATCCATATCAATAAGCGCGGAGCGGGCAGTATTGATAAGTACCGCTGTTTTTTTCATTTTTGCAAGCTGGGCTTCACCTATCATACCCCGTGTCTCTTCACTAACCCGGGCATGGAGAGAAACAATATCGCTCTGTTCCAACAGTTCCTCCAAAACAGGGACCAGGGCAACATTATTTCCGACAGCCATATCCTGGGTTACATAGGGATCATAAACCAGCACTCGGCACCGGAAAGGCGCAAGTAAAGCCGCAACCAGTATGCCAATCATGCCATAACCGACAATTCCAACTGTCATACTGCACATTTCGTGAATACGTCCGGCATTTGGCGGGAACTCATACCATTTCCTGTCACACATAAGGGAAAGGTGATTCCGGGCAATATTACGAGTTTCAGCAATCATTAGGCCTATTGTCATTTCGGCTACCGCGTTGGCATTATGGGCCGGGTTGCACAATACCGGGATATTCCTTTCCGTTGCAGTTTTAATATCAATATTCTCTATTCCTCCGCGGTTGGATATTATTAACTTTAATTCTTTTGCTTCCCGGAATACTCTTGCCGGTACTGGCGCGAGATGTACCTGGAGCACTTCCGCATCATTCAAAGCAGTGTATACTTCTTCACCCAATGGAATAAAATCAAAACCCTGGGTCTCCATCTTTTTTACAAACGTACGTAATTCATCTCTGACGGAAGGACCAATAGTAAAGTATTCGGCAGCGGTATACCGTGGGAATTTTTCCACCCCCTGTCGCATCATTTCCGCCGTAAGCAAGGTATCACCTATACATACAATTTTCATAAACTATGCTCCTGATCCTTATCTCGTATTTTTGGCGCATTGGCTAGGCATTCTTTATAAAGGCGAAAATTTCTGTTATAGATATCTTGATAGGTTCTATCAGGGATAAAGGTTTTTTCATCCGAAAACTCCGGCTGATAGGGTATGCCAAAAACGGTTTGGCGGGCAAGCATTGCCGCACCAAACACCGCAGCGTTGGTTATTGACCTTACCTTAAGGGGCCGTCTTAGTATGTCTGCATGTATTTGCATCCAAAATTCATCAATTGTTCCGCCTCCGGTGGCAATAATGGTTCTGATCTCAACATTGGAGGCCTGTTCCATGGTTTCCATGTTAAGTCTGATACTCAAAGCGCATCCTTCCATAACGGCCCGAACCATTTCATTTAATCCGTGATCTAACATAAGTCCATACCATGCTGCTTTGCTGTTATCGGCAAACTGGGAACCGCAGAAATAGGGCAGGAAGATCAGCTCTTTACAGCCGGGAGAAGCGGCTTCAGCTATCTTTGTTAACCGGGAAAAATCAACGGTTCCCGGTACCGGCATATCCAGAATATTTCGCAGCCACCGAAAAGCGCCGCCTGTAGTTGCAGAGTAAATCTGAAAAAGCCAGATGCCTTGTATCGGGTGACGGTAAAAATCAGCTTCTTTGCAACGAATGGTTTTGTCGGTACACATAACAAGATTTGAAGCATTGCCTATATCCAGGCAGGCATCTCCCGGCTTTGATATTCCCAACGCAAAAGAAGACAGGGCGCTGTCATGGCCTCCGGAAACCACAGGGATTCCCGCAGGCAAGCCACATTCTTTTTCTAGTCCATCTAAAGTATAACCGATGATAGAACCGGTTTCTGTAATCTCGGGCAATTTATGAGGATCAAGCTTAAAGAGAGAGACGACCTCATCCAGCCATGAGCCAGAGGGTAGCAAATTCAAACCAGTAAGTTCACAGTGAGATTTATTCATGGATCTTTGCCCGGTTAAGCGCAAGGCAATATATCCATCAACTTGGAGATAGGAGGCCGCTGCATCGTAAATCTGTTTTTGGTTTATCATCTGCCAATACAATTTGGGAAGCAGATATCCGGCCTTGAGCATATTTCCTGTTCTTTTGTGGAAATTCTCCTTTCCATAACATTGTTCAAGTTCCGGCACAATATTGTCCGCTCTGCGATCCGACCATATATGGGCATTGCAAAGGGGATTCCCCATTGTATCAACAGGAAGCAGCACAGGGGTCATACAGGAAAGGCCGATGGCCGCAATTTCGCTGCCGGAAATAGACTCTTTATGGAGTACATCCCGAATACCGGACGAAGCGATTCTCCACCAATCCAGGGCATTCTGCTCACTGGTATTTTCAAGCGTGGTATAAGTGGGATAGTCCTCCTTATAATGAGCAAGGAGTTTCTCTTTAAGTGAGAATAGCGACACCTTACAACCAGTAGTACCGATGTCAATCCCAATCAGTTTGTTTTTCAAAACTGTTTCCCCATATCATGAAGCCGAATATTGTCCGTATTCTTTGGCATATTCAAACATGGTAACAATATTTTCCACCGGAACATCCGGGGGGTAGTTATGAGTCGGTCCCAGAATATAACCGCCGCCTGAAGCTAAACAGTCAATGGCTTCCCGTACGACGCGACGGACATCGTCGGTACTTCCCTTGAACGGCTGTTGAACATTCACTCCTCCAAGAAACGCCAGTTTTTCGCCGTAGTTTTTCTTGATCACATCAAGATCAATGCCCTTTGCTCCCAACTGCAAGGGATTGAGTATATCCACCCCTATATCAATAAAATCGGGAATAAGATCGTAAATTGCACCGTCACTATGCATAAATACTTTTATGCCGGGATTGCAACGCGACTTAATAAATTGTATTAATTCTTTATGCCTGGGTTTTATTATATCCCTATAAGCCTGAGGAGAAATGAGAGGCCGATCCTGCATTCCCATGTCATCTTCAATTTCTACAAAATCAACTAAATCCCCCACATCATCAAGCACCACGCCATAGTAAGCTTTTTGTACTTCTAAAACTTTATCCAACAGAGCTTCCGCAATTTCTATGTCTCCGGCCAGATCGTAAAAAAAATTCACCATTCCCCGGAGCATATTATGAACTACCCCAAAAATTCCTGCCTCAAAGACACGGTATACCCCAATTGCGTAATCCCCCCTATCCCTTATTTCCAGGGCGCACCGGCGCAGACCTTTCACAACATCTTTTGTCGGAGTTGGCCATGGATAGGCAAGAATCTCTTCCAGAGTTAGGTCATCGTGTCCCAAAGGAAGTCCCACGCCCAGTTCTGCCCACTCTCCGTCGGAATCGTTAAAATGAATTTTGCTACCCCAGATAGTCTTATAACTGCTTTTCATCCGTTGGGCTTCCAGCATTTTTGCTGTATTAGTCTGAGGGTACACCATCCGTGTGTCTACGCCTAAACGTTGATACAACTTTTCATGAAAAGGAATAAATTTAAAACCTGCAGGTTCCATAACCACTTCGTCAGGATTAAGGTTGTAGTATTTAAGCAGCTTTTCCATGGTAGAAGTATAGAATTTGTTTGCCGTTCCCCCCAACGCAATGGGAACTCGATCGGGAATCTGATGATTACATGCCATGAGAAACCGTTCTCTGGGTGTCATTTGCCTAGTCTCCTTAAAAATATGATTATAGACACCTCTAAAAAATTTTATTTTTTAGAGGTGAGCTTGTTCCAAAACTAATTGACTATGCGCTAAAGCGCATGGTTTTGGAACAAGCTCTTGCGATTTTTCGGCCTATGGCCTACAAAACCGCAGTTTTTAAAGGAAGCTGGACAAGCG
>JAIRZS010000367.1 GCA_031267115.1 Treponema sp. | reverse complement strand
CCGGCCCTGGTAAAGGCGCTGCGGGAACAGGCCGGGAAACTCATCCATGTCTGCAATTACTACCAGAGCGATACCGCCGCCCGGTTCGCGGAAAGGCTCGTCGCCGCCTGTTCCCGCGCCGGCATGGAAAAGCTGTTCCTCGCGAACTCCGGGGCCGAGGCCAACGAAGGCGCGGCAAAGCTTGCCCGGAAGTATTCGCTTAAAAAATACGGCCCCGGACGGCACCGGATCATAGCGCTCAAGGGGAGTTTCCATGGCAGGACCATTACCACCTTGTCCGCCACCGGACAGGAAAAGTTCCACAAAGATTTCGGCCCCTTTACCGAGGGCTTTGCCTTTATTCCCGGCGGCGACATTGGGGCGCTGGACAGGGCGCTGGACAAGACCCAGACCGCGGGCCTGCTCCTGGAAGTGATCCAGGGCGAGAGCGGCATCGTCCCCCAAAGCCCGGAATTTATCGCGGAAGCGGCAAAACTATGCGCGGAAAGGGACATACTCCTCATGTTCGACGAAATCCAGTGCGGGATGGGCAGGACCGGCGCTTTCCTCGCCTGCGAGCATTACGGCGTAAAGCCCGATGTCGTGACTTTGGCCAAGGGCCTTGCCGGGGGCGTCCCCATAGGCGCCTTCCTTGCCGGTAAAAAGGCGGCGGGTACCCTCGAATCCGGGGACCACGGTTCAACCTTCGGCGGCAATCCCCTGGCGGCGGCCGCGGGCCTTGCGGTGCTGGAAACAGTGGACAACCCCGCCTTCCTGGCGGAAATTTCCCGGAAGGGGGAGAAGCTCATCTCCGCCGTCAGGGCCTGGAAGCATCCCAGGGTAAAAGAAGTCCGGGGCAGGGGCCTTATGGCCGGCGTGGATATCGAAGGCGATTCCGGCGTTGTGCTTGAAAAAGCGCTGGAAGCGGGGCTGCTGGTACTGTCGGCCGGCCTGAACACCCTGCGTTTTCTTCCGCCCTACATCATAAGCGACGCGGAAATAGAGCAGGGGCTTGAGATACTGCGCGGAATTTTGTAAGCGGAACGGAGACGGGGCCCTATTCGGCCAGATCCGACAGGGCAATGGGCCTGGGAGAACTGTTTTCCCCTTCAATCGAGGAAAGCTCTTCCAACAGCTCCCTGCCCCGTTTTGAAAGTTTTTCCGGAATTTTAACGATAAGCTTGATGTAGAGATCGCCCCTGCGCGTGCCCGAGGGGACCCCCTCGTTCCTGATGCGGATCATCTTGCCGCCCTGGATTCCGGCGGGGATTCTCGCCTTGATGGTTTTTCCGTCCAGGGTGGAAACGTGGATATCCGCCCCAAGCGCGGCCTGGGTTATCGAGATAGGCGCCGCGCAGTACAGATCAAGGCCCTGGCGTTCAAAATACTCGTGGGCCTTTACCCGGATAAATACGTAGAGGTCTCCCGGAGGCCCGCCGTTGGGTCCGGCGTCTCCCTGGCGGGGTATGCTCACCCGGCGCCCGTCTTCCATGCCCGGCGGAATCGTAACCATGATCTTCTGCCGTTTTTTCTGGGTACCGGACCCGCCGCATTCCTTGCAGGGCTGCTCAATAATGTAGCCCTCGCCCCCGCAGGTATGGCAGGTAGTGGCTACGGAGAAAAATCCCTGGCTGTGCCGGACCTGGCCCGAACCCCGGCAGGTGGGGCAGACCTTTTTTTCCGAACCGGCGGCCGCCCCGCTCCCGTTGCAGGAGCGGCAGGTTTCGTTCCGGGAGTACTGAATCTCTACTTTTGTGCCGAATACCGCGTCCTTAAACGGAATTTCAATGTCATAACGGAGATTGGCCCCGGAATGCGGCCCGCCGGAACGGCCTGAACGCCCCCCGCTGAAACCGCCGCCAAAGATAGTATCGAAAATGCTGCCAAAGTCGCCGCCGCCGAAAATGTCCTCAAAACCCCGGAAGGCGCTCCAGTCGTGGCCGCCGCTGTTCATCCCCTCGACGCCCGCAAAGCCGAACTGGTCGTAGGCGGACTTCTTCTGGTCGTCGGAAAGAATCTCGTAAGCCTCCGTAGCTTCCTTGAATTTGTCTTCCGCTTCCTTGTTCCCGGGATTCTTGTCCGGATGGTACTGAATGGCAAGTTTGCGATAAGCTTTTTTTATATCATCCTTGGAGGAATTTTTCTGTACTCCCAGGACCTCGTAATAATCCCTTTTTGCCACAATATCACCCGCAATAATTATTCGAGGGGTCTAATGCCCGGAAGCCCGCCTGCGTTTGCGCGCGGGAGCCTCCGGGCAATTTACCGGATCACAGATCCGGTCCTGCGCCTAACGGTAAAGCAGCAGACCCCCGGTGTAATCGGACCTCCGGCCCGCAATTTCCTCTGCAACAGGCTGCTACGTTCCGGCAGCCTGCCGCGCTGAGGCTCATTTCTTGTCGTCGTCTACCACTTCGTAATCTACATCCTCGGCGTTTTTCGTATTATTGCCGCCGCCCGCGCCGGGCCCCGCGTCCGTACTGCCGCCGCCAAAACCGCCCGCCTCCGGGCCCGCGCTCCCTGGGCCTTCCGCGCCCCCCACGCCGCCGCCCTGGGCCGCCTGCTGTTTGTAGATTTCCTCGGCTATTTTGTAAGAGGCCTGTTTCAGGGCCTCGGTCTTGTCCTTGATAGCCTGGACATCGCCGCCTTCAAGGGCGCGCTTGAGATCCGCCATAGCTTCCTCGGCCTTGGCCTTGTCGGCGGCGCTTACCTTGTCGCCCAGATCCTTGATGTTTTTTTCGGTGCTGTAGATCATGGTGTCCGCCTCGTTGCGGACTTCGGCCTTCTCCTTCTCGCGCTTGTCTTCCTCGGCGTGGAGTTCCGCCTCTTTTACCATACGGTCTATGTCGGTTTCAGAAAGCCCGCTGGAACTTTCGATCCGTATCTTTTGTTCCTTGCCCGTGCCCAGATCCTTGGCGGATACATGGACAATACCGTTCGCGTCGATGTCGAAAGTCACCTCAATCTGGGGCACCCCGCGCGGCGCCGGGGGAATCCCCACCAGGTCGAAACGGCCCAGGGTGCGGTTCTGGTTCGCCATTTCCCGCTCTCCCTGGAGGACCTGGATAGAAACCGCAGTCTGGCTGTCGGCGGCCGTGGAAAATACCTGGCTCTTCTTGGTCGGGATAGTCGTATTGCGCGGGATCAGCTTGGTCATCACCCCGCCCAGGGTTTCAATGCCCAGGGAAAGGGGCGTCACGTCCAGGAGAAGCACGTCTTTGACTTCGTTCCCCAGAATACCGCCCTGGATAGCCGCGCCGATAGCCACCGCCTCATCGGGGTTTACCCCCTTGTTCGGCTCTTTCTTGAACAGATCCTTGACAATCTGCTGCACCGCGGGGATACGGGTAGAACCGCCCACCAGGATAACCTCGTCAATCTGATCCGCCGATATTCCCGCGTCGGCCAGGGCTTTCCGGCAGGGTTCCTTGGACCGGTCCAGAAGGTCCTGGACCATCTGCTCGAACTTCGCCCTGGTCAGGCTTTTTTGCAGGTGCTTCGGCCCGCTCTGGTCCGCGGTAATAAAGGGCAGGTTGATCTCCGTCGTCTGCATAGCCGAAAGCTCGATCTTCGCCTTTTCGGACGCCTCCCTCAGCCGCTGCAAAGCCATGCGGTCCTGCCCCAGATCGATCCCCGTATCCTGCCTGAATTCCAGAATAAGCCATTCCAGGATCTTAAGGTCAAAATCGTCGCCCCCAAGATGGGTATCGCCGTTGGTAGATTTCACCTCGAAAACGCCGTCGCCCAGCTCCAGGATGGAAATATCAAAAGTACCGCCCCCCAGATCGTAGACAGCAATAGTCCTGTCCTTCTTCTGGTCCTTGTTAAACCCGAAAGCCAGGGACGCCGCGGTCGGCTCATTGATAATCCGCTTTACTTCGAGGCCCGCTATCTTCCCCGCGTCCTTAGTAGCCTGCCTCTGGGCGTCGTTAAAATAGGCCGGCACCGTGATCACCGCGTCGGTAACCGTCTCGCTCAGGTAATCCTCGGCGGTCTGCTTCATCTTTTGGAGGACAAAGGCCGAAATTTCCTGGGGCGAATACTTCTTTCCCGCAATGTCCACCCGCAGATCGTTGGCCTGTTCCACCACATGATAGGGAACCCGTTTCATCTCGGCCCCCACCTCGGAATAACTGCGGCCCATGAACCGCTTAATCGAGTAGATCGTATTTTCCGGATTGGTGATCATCTGGTTTTTCGCGGGCTGCCCCACCACCCGGTCGCCCTTGCTGGTAAATCCCACAATAGAAGGTGTAGTGCGCCCTCCTTCGGAACTCGTGATAACCACCGGCTCGCCCCCCTCAAAAACGGCCACGCATGAATTCGTAGTTCCCAAGTCAATACCGATTATTTTTCCCATTTTCTAACTCCTTGGTTATCTTATTTTATACCGCATCAGCGGGGGGGCCTGTTACCGAACGGCGGCCTCCGCCCGGAAGGCCGCTTTCCGGCCCCCCTGCGCTCCATACGGCCGCTTCATAACCCGGCGGACCCGCCGCCCCAACGAAGCGGCCGTATTCCGCTACCCCCCAATCGGGGCATTAGCCCCGGCTGAATATGCCTTATATTGCGAATCTGTCAGGACGGGGATTCTCCGTCTCCGGACGCGCCTTGGCCGGGATCTTCCGGCATCAAAACCTTCACCTTGGCGGGCCGTATAACCCGGTCCTTCAGGGTATAACCCTTGGTCCACTCTTCCTGTACAAGCGCCTCCGCGGCGTCCGCCGATTTTTCCATCATCACCGCCTCATGAAGATTTGGATCAAAAGGCTCTCCGGCAGAATCGTAACGCTTAAGCCCCCAGCGGTTCTCAAGCTGAGTAAGCAGCCGTTTTTCGGTCATGCTTATCCCCTCGTAAAGGGCGGTAAAATCCTTGGATATATCGCCGCCGGGAACTTCCCCGGAAGCGTTGGCGTTGGCCGTTTCGGCCGCTTTGATGGCCCGCTCAAAATCGTCGATAATGGGGATCAAATCCATTATCAGGCTCTGATTGGCAAAGTCGATGGCGTCCTGCTTTTCCCGCGTCATCCGCTTGCGGAAATTGTCAAAATCCGCCGCCTTGCGCAGGTACAGATCGTTCAGTTCAGCGTTGCCGGCCTCCAGATCGGCGATTCTTTGCTCCAGGGACGGCTCCCCGGCTTCTTTTTCCGCCGCGTTATCCTCTGCCTGGGCTTCAGCGGCCCGGCCTTCCGCCTGATCGCC
>JAIRZS010000357.1 GCA_031267115.1 Treponema sp. | reverse complement strand
GGGCGCGGCGGCGGGGGGCGCGTGAGCGCGCGCAAGGGATAGAAGCGGTATCCTTTTTTGCCGGAGGCAAAAAAGATACAAGCGGATAGCCCGGTTTCCGGCGCGAAGGGCCGGAAATGCGCCCAAATTCCGGACTGAAAGATGAAACTGCCGGTCTAAACAACGCGCAATATTGACCTCCGGCGGGCTATCTGATAGCATAAAACAGCCGCCGAGATGTTGGAATGGTAGACAACGGGGACTTAAAATCCCCTCCCCGCGAGGGGGTGCGGGTTCGAGTCCCGCTCTCGGCAAAAAAATCCTGTATATTATTGCATTTTTTCGCTGTTCATCGCGGCCTATTGCATAATTTTACAAAATTTTGTATGTTTCTAAGAAGCGAGACGGTTCCGGAGTGCCATGTTCCGGAACTGGTCCGTACATAAAAAACCGGCAAAGCCGGTTTCCCAAGGAGGATTGTATATGAAGAACTTGATCAAATTGGCCGTTGCCGCAGCGCTGGCGCTTCTGGCCCTGCCCCTGTTTGCCGGCGGAAGCAGGGCGGCGGAAGGCGGGAAACCCCGTATCGGAATCGCCAAATTCGTGACCCATGACGCGCTGGACGCCTGCGAGCGGGGCATTCTGGACGCGCTGAAACAGCGGGGCGTCGACGCGGATATCGATCTGCAAAACGCCAACGCGGACGCGAATACCAGCGCCCAGATTGCCAACAAATTCAGAAGCGACAGGGTTAATGTCGCGGTCGGTATCGCTACCCCTGTCTCGCAGGCGCTGGCGAATACCTTTAAGGATATACCGGTGGTGTTCACCGCGGTAACCGACCCGGTCGGGGCGAACCTGGTGTCTTCCCTGGCAAACGGATCGGGAAATGTGGCCGGCCTTTCGGACGAGATTCCGACAGTCGATCATATCGCCCTGTTCAAGGAGATCGCGGGGATTAAAACCCTGGGCTATATTTACACAAGTTCCGAGGCTAATTCTATTTCCGCCCTGGCCCTGGTGGAAGAGGGCTGCCGGAAAGCGGGGCTGGGCCTTGTGACCCAGTCTATCACCAGTTCCGCCGAGCTGCGCCAGGCCGCCGAGGCGATTGTGAACCGGGTGGACGGAATTTACCTGACCACCGACAATGTGGTGTATTCGGCGCTCCCCGCCCTGATCCAGGTTTTCGGCTCCGCGAAAAAACCGATCTTCTCCGGGGACGTGACCTCCGTAATGAACGGCGGCGCCATGATAGCCAGCGGCTTCAATTACTACAAGGCCGGCGTGGCAACGGGGAATATTATTGCCGATATTATCGGGGGAAAGAACCCGGCCGACATTCCAGTAAAATTTCTCACCGATCCTTCGGAGTCCGATCTGCTCTTCGATCTGGATGCGGCCAGGCTTTGCGGGATCGCTATACCGGAAAAGTACCTTTCCCAGGCGACCCATATTTTTGAGAACGGGAAGCTGACCACAAAATGAACCGCCCCGCCGCGCGGAAGGCATAAAAGTATTAGGAGAGGATATATATGATTGAGGGTATTCTGCTGGAAGGGCTGATTTACGGCATCATGGTTCTGGCAGTCTTGATAACTTTCCGGATACTCAACTTCGCCGACATGACCGTAGACGGCTCCTTCCCGCTGGGGGCCGCCATTATGGCGGTATGCCTGCTTAAAGGCCTTCCCTCTGCCTTTGCCTTCTGCCTCGCTTTTTTGGGCGGGGCCGCGGCGGGCCTTGTCACCGCCTTTATCCATACCCGGCTCAAGATCCCGGACCTCCTTTCCGGGATACTCACCATGACCATGCTCTATTCGGTAAACTTAAGGGTTATGGGGAACAGGGCCAACCTTTCCCTTTTGAGAGTCAATACCCTGTTTACTTCCATTACCGAATGGGCCGGCGGCTTTATGCCTTCCCAGGCCGCGCTGGTGATACTGTGCGTCATCGTGGCGGCTCTGATCAAAACGGCGCTGGACATCTTCTTCCACACAGACTTCGGCCTTTCCATGGGCGCTCTGGGCGCAAATCCCCAGCTTGTCATCTCCCAGGGGATGAACCCGGACGTGATCAAGATGTGCGGCATTTCCCTGGCCAACGGGCTGGTAGCGGTTTCCGGGGGCTTTGCCGCCATGTACCAAGGTTTTGCCGATGTGGGCCTTGGAACCGGGATGATAGTTTCCGGGCTTGCCTCGCTTATGATCGGGGAATTCCTGATACGGTCCAACAAAATTTCAATGCTTACCTTAAGGGTGCTCCTGGGGTCTATTCTCTACCGGGCGCTTATGTATCTGGCGCGGACTTACGGCTATTATATCCACATGACCGCAAACGACCTTAAGCTGATCACCGGGCTTCTTATCATCATTTGCATTGTGGTGAGCAGGCACGGCTTCCGTTCCGGGCTGGCGAAAAAACCCGCCAAAAGGGGCAATCCGTGATTCGCATAGAAAAGCTTGTAAAAGTATTCAGCCCCGGCACGGCCGACGAAACATGGGCGCTCAACAATATTACGCTTAAGGTAAACAGGGGCGACTTTATCACGATAATAGGGTCCAACGGCGCGGGAAAGTCAACGCTCTACAACGCGATTTCCGGTACTATCCCGGTCACGTCCGGGCATATCTTTATCCGGGACGAAGCCGGGAGCGGCGGCCAGGGTACGGTAGAGGACAGCCCCCGGAATGGGGAACGGGAAATTACCCGGGAAGCCGAATACAGGCGTTTCCGTTACATCGGCAGGATCTTCCAGAACCCGCTTCTCGGGACAGCGGGGAAGATGAGCCTGGAAGACAACATGATGATCTGCCACAAGAAGGGCTACCGGGGCTTAAGGATAAGCCTGAACAGGCACATGCGGGAGGAATTCCGCGAGCAGCTCCGGGTCCTGGACATGGGCCTTGAAAACCGGCTGAAAGACAATGTCGAGCTTTTTTCAGGCGGCCAAAGGCAGGCCCTGACCCTGCTCATGACGGTAATGAGCAGGCCCAGCCTTCTCCTGCTTGACGAGCACACCGCCGCGCTTGATCCCCGGAACGCCGAACTTATCATGGACCTTACCGTCAAGTTTGCGCGGGATTATCGTCTGACCGTTATGATGGTAACGCATAACATGAATCAGGCGCTCGAATTCGGCAGCCGCCTGCTTATGATGGACGGCGGCGAAATTATCCTGGACATCGGCGAGGCGGAAAAAGCGAAACTAAGCGCCGCCGATATTGTGCAGCGTTTCA
>JAIRZS010000338.1 GCA_031267115.1 Treponema sp. | reverse complement strand
GTTTTTTTATAATAGGCCTATGATAACTGAATGTTCTTTAACAGTCCGGACGTATGAATGTGACAGTTACGGCCATGTGAATAACGCGAATTATCTCAATTATCTGGAATTCGCCCGGTACGAATTTTTAAGATCCATAGGCTTTGATTACCCGGCGATTGTCCAGGCCGGTTACGGGGTTTATATAGCCCGAATCGAGATAGATTATAAAAAATCCGCCGTCACCGATGATGTACTGCGGATACGGTCCTGGCCTGTCAAGAAAGGAGCCGCGAGCGGGATCATCGTCCAGGAGATACGCCGGGGGGAAGACCTTATTGTCCAGGCAAAAGTTACCTGGGCCCTGGTCGATTCCCGGGGTTTGCCCGCCAAAGTTCCCCCTGAATGGGATAAGCCGGGGCTTAGGCCCGAAACAAATGTATAATTGCAGTATTATGTCCAAATTGGGGGCGTTGCGGGGGCGGAAAGCGGGTGGCCGCCTGCCCCCGCAGAGGGGGTAGGCCGGGACCTTGGCCCGACCGTAGGGGGAGGCTTCCCCCGGCTGGATAGCTATATCAAATGGCAATTATTTAGTACGCCTTAGACGCCCCTTTCGTAATCTGTTTTAAGGTTCCGCTCTTTTTCGTAGCGGGCAATCGCGAGATCGATGAGGCGGGTGATTAGATCGGTGTAAGATATGCCTGTGGCTTCCCATAATTTGGGGTACATGCTTATCCGGGTAAAGCCCGGCATGGTATTGATTTCGTTTACGAGGAGCTGCCCGTTTTCGCGGAGGAAAAAATCGACCCGGCTTAAGCCTTCGCAGTCCAGGACCTGATAGGTTTTTACGGCCAGGCTTTGGACCTGCGCTGTTACGGAAGGGGGCAATCGGGCCGGTATCTCCAGGGCCGCGCCGTTTTCGTCCAGGTACTTCGCGTTGTAAGAGTAGAATTCGTGGGTGGAAATTACCTCGCCCGGCACGGAGGCCGCCGGTTCCTCGTTTCCCAGGACCGCGCATTCCAGTTCCCGCCCCTGGATAAATTCCTCAAGGATGATCTTCCTGTCGTAGAGAAAGGCCTCTTTAAGGCCCGCATGGTACTCTTCCTCGCTATGGGCCTTGCTTATGCCTACGGAAGAACCCATGTTGGACGGCTTGATAAAAAGGGGGGAACCAAGTTTTTCCGTAACGGTTTTATAATCGGGCGGGCTTTCGTGGGACCGGATGACGGCAAACCTGCCTATAGGCACGCCGCCGTCGCGGAGCAGGCGTTTCATTACATCCTTGTCCATGCCGGCGGCGGAGGCGAGTACGCCGGTCCCTACAAAGGGGACATCCGCCAGTTTCAGAAGGCCTTGCACGGTACCGTCCTCGCCAAACGGGCCGTGCAGTATGGGGAAGACTACGTCAACCGCCCCCTCGTCGCGGCGGTCCGCCAGGCCGGAAATAAGACCCCCGCTTTGCGGCGTCAGCGCTACCGCCCTGCTGTCCTGATTCAGGCTGATATGTTTCGGATCGTCGGCGTTCAGGAGGAACCTGGTTTTGTCGTTCAGGAGCCAGCGACCGGATTTGTCGATCCCGATTAATACCGGCTCAAATTTTTCCCGGTCCAGGGCCTCGTACACATTCTTTGCCGATTGCAGGGATACTTCGTGTTCCGCCGACTTCCCGCCGAACAGGATGCCCACCCTGATTTTCTTGTCCATGCAGTTCCTCCTGGCGCGGGTTTCCCGCTATCCCGCATTTTCCGGTTCAGCATACCGGTCTCTATGGCCGCCGTTCTTCCGGTTTTTCTGGTTTTTCAGTCTTTTCAGTCTTTTCCGCCAGACGCACCAGCGCCGTCTCCAGGTGCCGCTCCCTGATTTCCTCGATGTGGATGCGCAGATCGCCGTCGCTTATATCCGCCTGAATGCCGTCTTCGGGAATTTCCCCCAGAAGGCTGAACACATAACCGCCGAAGGTGTCGTAATCGTCCACCGGCAGCTTGAGTTTCAGGGCCCTGGCGGCCCTGTCCAGAGGCGCCTTGCCTTCAATGCGCCAGACGCCGTCCTCCAGTTTTTCTATCAGGGGATGGACAGCAACGCCGTCGTCGAAATCGCCGACAATGGCTTCCAGCAGATCGTTGATGGTTATGATGCCGCTCATGCCTCCGTATTCGTCCAGAACCACGGCAAAATGGTTGCGGCTGTTCTTCATGTTTTTAAAAAGCACGTCGGTCTTCGCCGTTTCCGGGACAAAGTTGGGCGGATGGACCGCCCGGGCCATTACGGTTTCGCGGTCCCGTTCTTTAAGGCGGAAGTAGTCTTTGGCGCAGAGTACCCCCCTGATGTCGTCGGCGGTTTCCCCGCTTATGGGGTAAAAACTGTGGCGGGTGTCCGTGATGATCTTCTCCCATTCCCCGTCGCTGTCCTTAAGCTGGAGCATGACCGCGCTGGTCCTGTGGGTCATCACCTCGCCGGCGCTGCGGTTGTCAAATTCGAATACATTGTGAATAATTTCCTGCTCGCCGGCGTTGATAGTGCCTTTCTCGCTGCCCGCGTCAACCATCATCCGGATCTCCTCCTCGGTCACCGTTTCTTCTTCCGCGTTGGGATCGATTCTAAAGAGCAATAGCAGCGCGTTTGTCGATCTGGTAAGGAGCCATATTACCGGGGAAAAAATCTTTGAGACCGCGAAGATAACGCCGGCCATTGAAAACGCCAGCTTTTCCGCCTTCTTCATGGCGACCCGTTTGGGGACCAGTTCCCCCAGCACCAGGGTAAAAAACGAAAGGATGACGGTAATTACCACAACCGCGATAGTCCGCCGGGCGGCCTGGGAAAACGGAAGATTCATGCCGGAGAACGCCAGCATCAGTTTTTCGGCAAAGTTGTCTGCGGCAAAGGCGCTTCCCAAAAAGCCCGCCAGGGTAATGCCCACCTGGATGGTGGCCAGAAAACGCGCCGGCTGTTTGGTAAGGGCGAGGAGTTTTTTCGCGCGTTTGTCGCCCCCGGCGGCCATAAGTTCCAGTTTGGCGTCGCTGACGGAGATCAGGGCGATCTCCGCCGAGGCGAAAAAGGCGTTGAACAGTATCAGTACAAATTGCAGGAGGAGCTGTCTTACCATGCGGCTATGCTTGTCTTACCACTCGCCATAACCGGCAATTACGTCCCTGAAAAAATACGCGCTGTCTTTCGCCGTCCGTTTCTGGGTAGCGTAGTCAACGTGGACAATACCGAAACGCTTGGCGTAGCCTTCGGCCCACTCAAAATTGTCCATAAAGGACCACGCGAAATAGCCTTTAATCTTTACACCCTGCCCGATAAGGTCCCGGCAGACTTCCAGATGCTCGCGGGTATACCTTATCCGCTCAATGTCGTGGACCCGGCCTTTCGCGTCAACCTTGTCCGGGGAGGCGTAGCCGTTTTCGGTAATGTAAATGGGAAGATCCCCCGCGATGCCTGAAACCCAGAGCAGAAGCCGCCCGAGACCGCCCGGAACCGTGGGCCAGTCCATATCACTGGTATCCTGCCAGGAAGGTTTGGAAACATATTTAAAATCCGCTTCCGGATCATAGGCGACAGGGTTTTCGTTGTAGTAATTTATGCCGATAAAGTCGATCTTCTGCCGGATAATATCAAGGTCCCCGTCCCGGACAGGCAGGGGAAGATTAAGCCCCTTGACAATTTCGGGGTACTCCCCGCGCAGGACGGGCAGCATAAAGACCTCCGACTCCAGCGCCCGGGCGATCAGGGCCGCTTTTTTGTCGGCTTCGCTTGTTGTGGCTGGGCGGGGGGTGCTGGGGTTCCAGGTAATCCCGATAGGCGCTTTAAGGCCCGTCTCCCGGTATGCCTTTACCGCAAGCCCGTGGGCAAGGTTGACGTGGTGCGCCGCCCTAATCGCCTTGCCGATATCCCTCAGCCCCGGCGCGTGAACCCCGAGGTAGTATCCCAGATAGGCCACGCAGAGCGGCTCGTTTATGGTGATCCACTGATCCACGGTATCGCCGAATTCGGCAAAGCAGACCTTCGCAAAATCCGCGAAAGCCTCCGCGGTATGGCGCTCGGGCCAGCCGCCCTTGTCCTCCAGCGACTGGGGCAGATCCCAGTGATAAATCGTAGCGACGGCTTTAATGCCGCGATCGTGCAGCTCTTTGATCAGACCCCGGTAATAGGCGACCCCCTCCGCGTTTACCTTGCCGTCGTCACCCCCCGGGATAATCCGGGGCCAGGCGAGGGAAAAGCGGTAACTCTTAAAGCCCAGCTCCGCCATCAGCGCGATATCCTCTTTGTAGCGGTGGTACTGATCGCAGGCGGTTTCCCCATTTTCCCCGCCGTGTACAGCGCCGGGCTTCCGGGCAAAAGCGTCCCAAATACATTCGCTGCGGCCGCCCTCGCGGCCCGCGCCCTCAACCTGGTAACTGGCCGTCGCCGTCCCCCAGACAAAATCAGCGGGAAAATCCAATCTGTGCATAAAACCCCTTCCTTTCGCTTATATTGATGCGGCGGACCGGTCCCGGCCCGCCATCCCGAACTTCTTGCTAATACTATATTACTTTAAAGAGGACAAGTAAATGGTTTCGTGTAATTTGGGCGCATTTCCGGCGCTCCGCGCCGGAAACCGGGCT